>NZ_JBHTJA010000013.1:0-116423 GCF_042675525.1 Actinomadura sediminis | reverse complement strand
CGGGCGGCGGCGGTGCCGCCCCGGCGTCCGGCGGGGGCGCGGTCGGGCGGCAGGCGCCGCCGCCGCTGTGGGGCCGGCGCTCGCCCGGCGACGAGCCGCCGATGCCGTTCTGGCTGCGTCCGGCCGAGGGGTCGCCGGGTGAGCCGGGCCGGGACGAGTGATGAACCTCGACGACCGCCAACGCAAGATCGTCTTCGCGGGGCTGGTGGCGGCGCTCGCCGCGGTCGGGGTGTACCTGACGGTCGCCGCTCCCGAGCGGGCGACCGGCGGGCCGGACGACGCCCCGACGGCCGCGGCGACCGCCCCGGCCGGTCCCGCGTCGCCGCCGCCCGGGATCCGGACGGCGGTGAACCCGGAGGACTTCGACGTCTACCGGCTGCTGCCGTTCTCCCGGGCGGAGTTCGCGACGGCCGCCGAGGTGGCGCAGAGGTTCGTGGCCGCGTACGCGACGTACCGGTACGACGAGGAGCCGCGGAAGTACGACGAACGGCTGGCACCGCTCACCACGGAGCAGCTGCGCGGCGAGCTGGCGCGGGCGCACGCCTCGGCCGGGCTGGTCGCGAAGCGGCGGGCGGACCGGACGGTCGCGACCGGGACGGCGTCGCTCGACCGGGTCCGCGACATCGGCGACAACTCGATCATCTTTCTGGTGACCGGCACGCAGGCGGTCACCGCGGGGGGCAAGGAGACCAGCGAGAACAAGCAGTGGGCGGTGACGGTGGTGCGGGACGGCGGATCGCTGCGGGTGTACGCGTTCGAACCGGCGGACGCCGGGCAGGCGGGTGACACCGGATGACGGCGCGGCGGCTGCTGTTCGCGGGCGCGCTCGGCACCGCGGGCCTGCTGTTCGTCGCACTGATCTTCGTTCCGGTGCTGTTCGGGGCGAGCCAGTTCATGTTCGGCGGCGGGGCGGGCACCCGGTGCACCGACACGTCGGGCGCCGGGGCGCAGCCCGCCGCGGCGGGCGACGCGGAGGCGATCCCGGGCGCGTTCCTGGAGCTGTACCGGCGGGCGGGCGAGGAGTACGGGATCCCCTGGAACGTCCTCGCGGGCGTCGGGAAGGTCGAGACCGACCACGGGCGGTCGACGCTGCCGGGCGTCAGCAGCGGGGAGAACTACGCGGGCGCGGGCGGCCCGATGCAGTTCCTCGCCGCGACGTTCAAGGCGTACGGGGTCGACGGGAACGACGACGGGAAGAAGGACCGTTACGACCCGGTGGACGCCATCCCGTCGGCCGCCGCGTACCTGAAGGCCAGCGGCGCGCCGGAGCGGATGCGGGACGCGATCTTCGCCTACAACCACTCGTGGGACTACGTGGACCTCGTCCTGGACTGGGCCGGGAAATACGCCGGCGGGGAGTTCGAGGTCGTCCAGAGCAACGGGATCGACTGTGCGGACAACGAGCTGCCCGCCGGGGTCGACGGCGTCGTCAAGGAGATCATCGAGTTCGCGATGGCGCAGCGCGGCAAGCCGTACGTGTTCGGCGCGAACGGGCCGGACGCCTGGGACTGCTCCAGCCTGATCCAGGCGGCCTACCGGCAGGTGGGCCTGTCGATCCCGCGCACGACGTTCCAGCAGTGGCCGTTCGGCAAGAAGATCGGGAAGGGCGACGAGCAGCCGGGCGACCTGGTCTTCTTCAACTCGGGCCCGGGGACGGCGGCGAACAATCCGGGACATGTCGGGATGGTGATCTCGAAGGGCAAGATGATCGTCGCGCGGTGCTCGACGTGCGTGCCCGCGATCGCCGTCCAGTCGTACGAGCGCTCGGACTGGATCGGCTCGACGCGCCCGCTGGCCAAGCCCGAACTGCAACGGCAGCTCCAGGCGGCCGCGCAGCCGTGAGGACGCGGCCGGGGCGGATAAATCGGACGGGAACGGGGGTGCCGCGTGGCATGCTGACCGCGTGGACGCCGAGATAACGATCCGAGTCGCCGACGATCTGCTGATGTTCCTGCCCGCCGCGCGGCGGGAGCCCGTCCGGCGCGTCCCGTACGACGGGACGTCGACGCTGGGGCATCTGGTGGAGTCGCTCGGCGTGCCGCTGCCCGAGGTCGGGCCCATGACGGTCGGCGGGGACCCGGTGGACGCCGCGTTCCGCCCGCGCGGCGGTGACGAGGTGCTGGTCGGGGCCGTCCCGCGCCCGCAGCCCGTGCCGCCGGAGCCGGGACGGGTGTCGCCGCGGTTCCTGCTGGACGTGCACCTCGGGACGCTCGCGCGGCGGTTGCGGCTGCTGGGCCTCGACACCGCCTACCACAACGACATGGACGACCCCGCTCTCGTCGTGCAGGCCAACGAGGAGCGGCGGGTCCTGCTGACCCAGGACCGGGGGCTGCTGCGCCGACGCGCGCTGTGGTTCGGCGCGTACGTCCGCGGTTCCCGGCCGGACGATCAGCTCCGCGACGTGCTCGGGCGGTTCGCGCCCGTGCTGCGGCCGTGGACGCGCTGCACCGCGTGCAACGGCGGGCTCGTCCCGGTCGACAAGACCGAGATCGAGCGGGAGCTGGCGGCGGGCACGCGCCGCAGCTACGACGTCTACGGACGCTGCGAGCGGTGCGGGCAGGTGTACTGGCGCGGCGCCCACGGCGATCATCTGGAGGAGATCGTCCGGGAGGCGACGCGGCTGGTCGCGGACGCCCGCGGGGACGGGGACGCGCCGGACGGCGCGGCGGGCGGAACCGATCGGGCCGGAGCGGCCGTCTCAGAGTGAAACCGAGGAAGGAGCTGGTTCCCATCGACCTGATCGTGGTGGGTGCGGCGATCATCGCGGACGGGCGGCTGCTGGCCGCCCAGCGGGCCGAGCCGGCCCACATGGCGGGCGGCTGGGAGCTGCCCGGCGGCAAGGTCGACCCCGGCGAGTCCGACACCGACGCGCTCGTCCGGGAGTGCCACGAGGAGCTGGCGATCAAGATCAGGCCGGGCCGGCGGATCGGCGGCGACTGGCGGCTGGGCGAACGCGCCGTGCTGCGGGTGTGGACGGCGCGGATCGTCGAGGGGGAGCCGCGCGCGCTGGAGCATCTCGCGCTGCGCTGGCTCGCGCCGGACGAGCTGTACGACGTGGAGTGGCTCCCGGGCGACCGGCCGGTCATCGACGTGTTCGCCCGGGAGGGCCTCCGCTGACGGGTGGTCAGCCGATCCGGTTGGCGCCCGCGTAGTCGGAACGGTCCGACAGGCGGGAGATCTTCACCACATCTCCGGTCTGCGGCGCGTGCAGGTACTTGCCGTCGCTGAGGTAGATCCCCATGTGATGCAGGTTGGCGCCGAAGTACACGAGGTCGCCCGAGCGCAGCTCGCCGCGCGACACCTTCGTGCCCAGCCCGTACAGCGACCCGGTGTAGTGCGGCAGGCCGGGCTTGCCGACCTGCGCGTACGCCCAGACGACCAGCCCGGAGCAGTCGAAGCTGCGCGGCCCGGCCGCGGCCCACACGTACGGGGCGCCGAGCTTGGTGACCGCCTTGCGGGCCATCTCGGCGGGCAGGCCGGTGCCCTTCACGGCGGCCTTGAGGCCGGTGCGGGGGCTGTAGGCGTTGGTGGTGGTGAGCTTCTCGAGCCGCTTGAGGACCTCGTCGACCTTGGCCTTGGCGCGCCCGCGGGCCTCCTCGGACGTCTTGGCGGCCTTCTCGACCTCGGCGGTCCTGGCGTGCGCGGCCTTCTCGGCGGCCTCGGCCTCCTTGATCTGCTTCTGCAGGGCCGCGACGGTGTCCGACTGGCGTTTCGCCAGGTAGGCCGAGGCGGCGAGACCGTCCGCGGTGCCGTCGATCATGAACAGGACGTCGGGGCGGCCGCCCTTGTAGTTGGCGGCGGCGATCTCGCCGAGCCGCTGCCGGGCCGGTTCCGCCTGCGCCCGCAGGGTCGCGGCCTTCCGCGCGGCGGCCTGCTCGGCCTTCTTCGCCGCCTTCAGCTCGACGCGGCTCTTGTTGTACTGCTCGGTGAGGATCTCCGCCTCTTCCTGCAGCTTGTCGAGCTCCTTCTTCAGCCCTTCCACCGTCGTCGGGAGGGGCCCCGGGGAGCCGGACGGCTGCGGGGACGGGTCGGCGTGCGCGGCGGGCGCGGTCGAACCGAGGGTGATCAGCAACAACGTCGCCGCGGCGGCGGACGCCACCCCGTGCCGGGGGGCGCGCCTGCGCCGGAGATGGTCCGGTGTCAAGCCGGGTTCTCCTCTCGTCGACGGCCGGTTCTCGACGGCCGGATCACCGGGAGATTACAAACATTGGGCAAAGAAGGCCAATCGAGGTTTAAGGGGCGCGTGGTGCGGATCACGCTGCCGGGACGGCCCGCGGGGTCCGGGGGCCGCCGCGAGTACGGCAGGAACCGGACAGCGGCAAGTAGAATGGAATCGCCGCGCGTCTGCGGCGACTCCCGAACTCTCACGCAAGGCGAGACCGCATGCCCATCTCCACGCGCGACGACCTCCGGAACGTCGCGATCGTCGCCCACGTCGACCATGGCAAGACGACGCTGGTCGACGCCATGCTCTGGCAGTCCGGTGCCTTCCGCGAGAACCAGGACGTCGACGACCGCGTCATGGACTCCAACGACCTCGAGCGCGAGAAGGGCATCACCATTCTCGCGAAGAACACCGCCGTCCGGCACGGCGGGCTGACCATCAACATCATCGACACGCCCGGCCACGCCGACTTCGGCGGCGAGGTCGAGCGCGGCCTGTCCATGGTGGACGGGGTCGTCCTGCTGGTGGACGCCAGCGAGGGGCCGCTCCCGCAGACCCGGTTCGTGCTCCGCAAGGCGCTCGCGGCGCGGCTCCCGGTGATCCTGGTCGTCAACAAGACCGACCGGCCGGACGCCCGCATCGACGAGGTCGTCGACGAGACGTACGAGCTGTTCATGGACCTCGACGCCGACGAGGAGCAGATCGACTTCCCGATCGTGTACGCGTCGGGGCGGGCCGGCCGGGCCTCGCTGACCAAGCCCGGCGACGGCGAGCTGCCCGACAGCGAGGACCTCGAGCCGCTGTTCTCGGTCATCACCGAGACGATCCCGGCGCCGTCCTTCGACCCGGACGCGCCGCTGCAGGCGCACGTGACGAACCTGGACGCGTCCAGCTACCTCGGCCGGATCGCGCTGTGCCGGGTCCACGCCGGGACGATCAAGAAGGGCCAGCCGGTCGCGTGGTGCCGCCGTGACGGCAGCGTCGAGCGCGTCAAGATCACCGAGCTGCTGATGACCGAGGCGCTGACCCGCAAGCCCGCCGACGAGGCCGGGCCGGGCGACATCATCGCGCTCGCCGGCATCCCGGAGATCATGATCGGCGACACCATCGCCGACCCCGACGACCCGCGCCCGCTGCCGCTGATCACGGTGGACGAGCCGGCGATCTCGATGACGATCGGCACGAACACCGGCCCGATGGCGGGCCGCGAGAAGGGCACCAAGGTCACCGCCCGCCTCGTGAAGGACCGGCTGGACCGCGAGCTGGTCGGCAACGTGTCGATCAAGGTGGTGCCGACCGACCGCCCGGACGCCTGGGAGGTGCAGGGCCGCGGTGAGCTGGCCCTGGCCATCCTGGTCGAGAACATGCGCCGCGAGGGCTACGAGCTGACCGTCGGCAAGCCGCAGGTCGTCGCGAAGGTCATCGACGGGAAGAAGCACGAGCCGGTCGAGCGGCTCACCGTCGACATCCCCGAGGAGCACCTCGGCGCCGTCACCCAGCTCCTGGCCGTCCGCAAGGGCCGCATGGAGCAGATGACCAACCACGGCACCGGCTGGGTCCGGATGGAGTTCCTGGTGCCCGCGCGCGGCCTGATCGGCTTCCGCACCGAGTTCATGACGGAGACGCGCGGCACCGGCATGGCGCACCACGTCTTCGAGGGCTACGAGCCGTGGTTCGGCGAGCTGCGCACGCGCCCGTCCGGTTCGCTGGTCGCCGACCGCGCGGGCGCCGCGACCGCGTTCGCGATCACGAACCTGCAGGAGCGCGGCACGTTCTTCGTCGGGCCGACCACCGAGGTGTACGAGGGAATGATCGTCGGGGAGAACTCCCGCGCCGACGACATGGACGTGAACATCACCAAGGAGAAGAAGCTCACGAACATGCGGTCCTCGACGGGCGACGAGCTGGAGCGGCTCACGCCGCCGCGCGTCCTGTCCCTGGAGGAGGCGCTGGAGTTCTGCCGCGAGGACGAGTGCGTCGAGGTCACGCCGACCGCCGTCCGCATCCGCAAGGTCGTCCTGGACGCCAAGGAGCGCGAGCGGGCCCGCGCCCGCAGCAAGCGCTCCGGCTGATCCGCTCCGGCCGGATCCCGGCCGCACGCCGCACAAGGAAAACGGCCCCCGGCTCGATCGAGCCGGGGGCCGTTCCGTCGTCGGTGCCGGTCAGTTGAGCTGGACGTTGCCCGTCACGTCGGCGGCCAGGCGGAGCTGGTCGCCGTTCTTCAGCGGCGCCTCGACGCCGCGCGGGAGCCGCTCGCCGTTGACGAACGTCCCGTTCGTGGAGCCCTCGTCGCGCACCCACGCCGTCCCGGACGGGTCGAGCCACACCGTCGAGTGCCGCCGCGACACGTTGTCGTACTGCGTGAACGTCGACGCGACCGGCGACTGACCGGCGTCCCGGCCCAGCACGAGGTGCTGGCCCACCGACACCTTCAGCTCACCCGTCGGGAACTGCACCCGCAGGACGGGCGTGCCCTGCTGCCCGCCACCGGGCAGCGGCCGCAGGCACTGGTCGCACTGTGCGGCGCCCGGGCTGGACAGGACCGCCTCGCAGTACGGGCACATCATCGCCGTGCTGTCGCTGCGCGGCGGACCACCGTGCTGCTGGTCCGGCGGCAGGAGCGTCTGCTCCCGGCCGTGCGGCGGCGGCATCGGCGGCCGGTGGTCCGGCTGCGGCGGCGGACCGAACTGGTCGTGCTGCGGAGCCTGCGGCTGCGGCGCGCCCCACTGGTCCTGCGGCGGGCCGTACTGGTCCTGGGGCGGCCCGTACTGGTCCTGCGGGGGGCCGAACTGGTCCTGGCCGGGCGGCCCCGGCTGCTGCGGCTGCGGTGCGCCCCACTGGTCCTGCTGCGGCTGCGGAGCCCCCCACTGGTCGTTCTGCGGCGCCTGGTGCTGCGGCGGCGCCTGCATCGCGCCCGGGCCGCCGCCCTGCGGACCCGGAGGACCGTACTGGTCCTGCGGAGCCTGCGGCTGCGGCGCCCCCCACTGGTCCTGCTGCGGGGCCTGCGGCTGCGGTGCGCCCCACTGGTCCTGCTGCGGCTGCGGCGCCCCCCACTGGTCGTTCTGCGGGGCCTGCGGCTGCGGCGGGCCCCACTGGTCCTGGGGAGCCTGGTGCTGCGGCGCCTGCTGCTGCGGGGCCTGCTGGTACTGGTACTGGTCCTGCTGGTACTGGTCCTGGTACTGCGGGGCACCGCCGTGCTGCGGGCCCCCGTGCTGGGGGGCGCCGTGCTGCGGGGCGCCGTGCTGGGGAGCACCGTGCTGCGGGGCGCCGTGCTGGGGTCCCCCGTGCGGCGGGGCGCCGTGCTGGGGCGCGCCGTACTGCGACCCGCCCCCGGCCCGCGCCAGATTCGCGCCGCAGCTCATGCAGACCAGATCCCCGGGCTGGGACTGCTCACCGCAGACTGGACAGTTCAAGCTCGCCATGACACTTCCCCCGAGCGTACGCCGGCGCGTTCGAGCCTCGACGTGAGGTGTTCCATGTCGCCCCTTCGCGGGATCCCGATGTAGTACACCCGCCTTCCCTCCGGCCCTTCGTCCACGGACACCTGCACTCTGGGCCCAGCGCCTTTCTCGATCTTCCCGTCGTCGGCCAGCGCCCCGTACCGTTCTCGCCCGAGCGGCGACAGCGGCACGATGCGCTGGTTGGCCGACCCCCTCCAGAGTAGGGAGCCGCCCTCGGGGTGTCGCCCCCTCGGGTTGAGCCGGTCGACATATGGGCCCGTGATGACGGCGTCGCACATGTCCAGGATCTCCCGAGACTCGCGGGACCGCGCGAGCCGAGAGTAGACATATCCGCTGTAGACCAATATGTCGAACTTAATCGTCTCACGCGTGGGGGCGTCCCGCCATGCGCGGACCCCGTGCAGCAGCGCGGCCAGCGCGGCCGGCTGCTGGAACGGCTCGCCGCCCGAGATCGTCAGCCCGTCCACCGGTCCGGGCAGCGAGGCCAGCCAGCCGAGGATCGTCTCGACCGGCACGGCCTTGCCCGGATCGGCGCTCCAGGTGTCCCGGGACAGGCATCCGGGGCAGTGCAGCGTGCAGCCCTGCGTCCAGATGCCGGCGCGGGTCCCGGGGCCGAGCGCGGTCACCGGATGGTGCGCCTTGGCGAGCAGCAGCGAATGCGGGGAGCCGCCGCCCGTCACAGGAGGTCCAGATGCACGATACTGCCCTCACGGCGTATCCCGGACACGGTGACGGGCTCGTCCGGGACGAGCTCACGATCGAACAGCGCGCGCGCCAGCGGGTTGACGAAGTAGGACTCCAGCGCCATCCCGATGCCGCGCCCGCCGTTGTCGAGCTCGGCGGTGCACCAGCCCCGCAGCGTCTCCAGCGCGTCGTCCTCCATCGTCAGGGCGAGCCGGTGCTCCTCCGACACGCGCTTGCAGATGTTCGCGAACTGCAGGTCGAAGATCTGCTGGGCGGCGTCGGCGGAGATGAAGTCGAACACGACGATGTTGTCGCCGAACCGGTTCAGCAGCTCCGGCCGGTTCAGCACCTCGGTGAAGTGCTCGGCGACGGCGGCCTTGATGCGCTGCGCGACCTCGTCGTACGACATCCCGGGAGTGATGTTCTGCACACGGTTGGGCGACGCGTACGCCGCGCCGCCGCCGGGCGTCGTCAGGTCCCGCCCCGGCACGTACATCCCGAGGTTCGAGGTGAAGATCAGGATCGACTCGGAGAAGTGGACGGTGTTGCCGCGCCCGTCGGTGAGCCGCCCGTCCTCGAGGATCTGCAGGAACTTGTCGAGGATCCGCGGGTGCGCCTTCTCGATCTCGTCGAACAGCATCACCCGGAACGGGTCCTCGCGGACCGCGTTCGTCAGCTCGCCGCCCGCCTCGTGCCCCACATAGCCCGGCGGCGCCCCGATCAGCCGGTCGCCCGACCCCTCCCCGGAGAACTCGCTCATGTCGAACCGCAGGTAGGCCGACTCGTCCCCGAAGATCAGCTCGGTGACCGCCTTCGCCAGCTCCGTCTTGCCGGTGCCGGTCGGGCCCGCGAAGAACAGCACGCCCCGCGGGCGGCTGCCCGAGCGCGTCGCCTGCGCCCCCGACAGGCCCAGGACCGCGCGCTTGAGAATGTCGAGCGTCTTCGTCACCGCCTGCGGCTGCCCGATGACCCGCTCGGGCACCCGCTTCTCGCCCTCCAGCACCCGGCGCCGCAGGTGCCCGCGGCTCCACGGGTTGTCGAGCACCCCGAGCTTGTAGGTGCGGACGGCGTCCGGCAGGTCCGTCAGGCTGACGTTGCGTTCCTTCGCCAGCCGCGTCACCTCGATCATCGACTGCAGGGTGAGCCCGTCGGCCTGCTCGGCGAACGCGTCGCACGCGTCCGCGGCCGCCTGGTCCTCGCCCACGTCGCCGACCCCGAACGCGCGCGCCAGCAGCCGCGCCGTCTCCTGCCGGTCGCCCAGGTGCGGCCGCGGAATCGTGATCTCCCGGATCGTCTCGTTGTCGGCGGTCATCCACGGCGGCAGGTCGCCCGGCCGCTCCACCAGCCACACCACCGGGTTGTACAGCGGCTTCGGCCGCGCCCCCGCCACCCGCACCGGACGGGCCGTGCGCGACAGCTTCGCGCAGAACCGGAAGAAGTCGCGCTCGGCGGGCTCCAGGTCGGTCGGCGTCCGCGCGATCCGCGACGCCGAGTCGATCACGAACGCGGCGCGCACGTTGTCCTGCGGCCGCGCCACCGCCGCCAGGTGCCGCGACAGCGCCTCCAGGGACGGTTTCTCGTCCCCCTTCAACCGGCCCATCAGCCGCTCGGCGGCCCGCTTCGCCTCGTCCGACAGCTCGTCGCCGGCGTCCGGGCAGATCTGCAGCCCGTCCACCGGGTCGTAGACGGCCATGAACGCCGCGCCGCTCGCCCGCAGCGTCTCCCACAGCAGCTCGCGCAGCGGCAGCAGCCGCGCCGGGCCGCCCACCTGCGCGGGCGGCGCGAGGAAACTGTCGTAGAGGTTCCCCGACAGGACGTACTGCGAGTGCACCGACAGCGTCGCGTCCAGCTCCCGGATGAACGGCGGCCAGCCCTGCAGGCGTCCGCCCAGGGTCGGCGAATCAATGCTCATCAGGCCCGCTCCACTCCGCTTCCGTACCGGTCACTCGGCGCCGCGCGCCGTCACTGGCCGTGCGAGCGGCGGCGTTCCCGCCGTTCGGCACGCCCCCTAGTGTGCCGTGACTCGGCCGTCACCGGCAGTTCGCGGACCCCCGGGTCGAGCCGCCAGCCCACGTCGGACCGGATCCCGGCCTCGGCCAGGCGGGCCCGCGCGGCCTCGAACGCCGCGCACCACTCCGCCTCCCGCTCGGCGTCGATCCGCCGGTCGTCCTCGCTCCGCGCGGGCCGCTCCCGCATCATCGACGCCCGCACCTGCGCGTCGTCCACCCGCATCCGGACGCTGTGGTCCGGCCAGGCGCCCTTCGTCAGGACCATCGTGCCGTCGGACGCGGTGAGCGTCTCGAACCCGCCCGCCACCTCGTACCCGAGGTCCTCGAACGCCGCGGTGATCGAGTCGAGCACGTACCGGCGCTCCGCCTCCGCCTGCGCGGCGGCGTCCGCCTCGGCGGCCCGCCGCCGCTCCGCCTCCCGCAGCTCCCGCGTGCGCCGGTTGGCGTCCTGGATCCGCAGCCGCACCTCCTGCAGGACGCCCTCGGCCTCCGCGGCGGTCGCGGCGGACGCGAGCAGCCGCGCCGCCTCCACGACCGCCTCCCGCTCGGCGGGCCCGGCGTCGGGCAGCAGCCGCGCCATCACCCGGGCGAGCGTCCGCCGGACGTCGCCGGACTCCTCCGCCGGGACGGTCTCCGCCGGTTCGAGGTCGCCGGTGAGGGGCTCGGCGGGCGCGGCGAAGATCTGCGCGGTGACCTCGGCGGCCAGCAGGTCCGAGAGCGCCCGCTCGGCGTCGTCCAGGGCCCGGTCGGTGGCGGCGCACCACGCCGTGAGCTCCGCGGCGGGCCGCTCGTCGAGCGCCAGCGGCGTCGGCAGGTCGAGCGCCGCGCCCAGCCGGTCCCGGGTCTCGGCGAGCGCGGCGATGCGCGCGTTGCGTTCGACGACCTCGCGCAGCGCCCGCTCCTGCGTCTCCACCTCGGCGAGCGCCGCCGCCCGCGCCTCCGCGCGTCCCTCCGCCAGCGCGGCCAGCGCCTCCGCGCCGCGCCCCGCCAGGCCCGCGCCCCGCCCCAGCACCCGGTTCATGCCCAGGCTCAGCACGACCGCCGCGTCCAGCGCGATGTCGGCCTCGACTCCGCTGCTCATGCCCCTCCCGTCACCGTGCCCCGCGCCTGCCGCCAGCGGTGCAGCCGGACGCCCGCCGCGACGCCGTGCGCGACCGGCGCGGCGATCAGCACGAGCGTCCACAGCAGCCCCGCGACCGGCGTCACGGCCGCCAGCAGCAGGAAGACCAGCAGCAGCGGGACCGTCCCGGCCAGCAGCACGAGCCCGCAGCCCCGCCGCCCCGTCCGCTGCGCGGCGCCCGACACCGTCTGCGACGCCTTCGACAGGCCCCGCCCGCCCGCGCCCAGCACCTTGGAGAACATCGCCCACGGGCCGTGCGGCAGGTAGTCCGCGCTCTGCGCCCGCGCGAGCACGACCTCGGCGCCGCACTGCAAGCCCCACACGACGACCGACAGCACGGCCAGGAAACCGAACGGGACACCGGACGAACGCTGGAACCCGCCCACCGAACTCGTCCCGCCGTCCGGCCCGCCGCCGAACAGCGCGCCCACGATCCAGGAACCGGACAGCCAGACGGCCAGCAGCGGCAGCGTCCACAGGACGGCCCGCCCGGTGGCGGCGCCGCGCCCCGCGAGCCGCGCCCGTTCACGCTCCGCCCGCTGCGCCCGCAGCGCCTCCGTGCGCTCCGCCTCGGCGCGCCGCGCGCGTTTCGCCGACTCGATCTCGACGACCGCCTCCGGTGCCGCCAGCAGCACCGCCAGCATCCGCAGCGGGTCGTCGCCCGCCCCGCCCGCCAGCCACTCGAACCACGGCACCGGCTCGGCGCCCGCCGTCCGGGCCCGGGCCCGCTCCAGGCCCTCGGCGAGCTTCCGGCGGACGTCCGCCGGGTGCGCCGCGAGGGCCAGCAGCATGGCGAGCACGAGCGGCGGGTCGTCCGCCCCCGCGTCCGGCAGGCGCGCCGCCAGCGCCGGGGGCGGCGCGTCCTGCGCCCGGATCCACCGCGCGAGCTCGTTCCACGCCGCCGCGTGCGCCCGCCACTGCTCGTCCACCCCGGCCAGGTCGGCCCCGCCCGCGAAACCCGCCAGCTCCCGCAGCAGGCCGTGCCGCCACAGCTCCCGCACCAGCCGGCACGCCACCCGGTGCTCCGGCCCCGGATTCTCGACGTACGCGGGCAGCATGCGCAGGTCTTCCGCGGTCACCCGCCGCCCGAGGAAGTGCGGCGGAAGGTCCGGGTCGAGCCACCGCACCAGATACAGCAGCTTCAGGTCCGGGTCGACGTCCGCGGTCAGGCGGCCGTCGACCAGCTCGATGCTGCCGTCGTCCGGAAGTTCGGCGAGCCAGGCGCGCAGGCTCCGCCACGCCTCGCTGTTCTCACCGCGCCCGAAGAAGTACTGCGCGGCGTCCGCCCACTCCGCGACCAGCGCGCGCGCCAGTTCGTCCCGCCGCGCGTATCGGCGCCCCTTGAAGGGCAGACCAGTGCCCGTCTCCGGCCCGGTGGCCTCTTCGGCGACCGGGGGAGACCCGCCGTCCAGCCACGCCGCGACCTCCGCGCCCGACCAGCGCCGCCGCGGGTCGCGGGTCAGCAGCCCCCGGCACAGCAGCCGCAGCCGCGGGTCCGCGACGTCGTCCGCGCTCACCGGCCGGGTCGCGAGATGGTCGACGACCACGGTCTCGCTCAGCCCCCGGAACGGCGCCCGTCCCGTCGCCAGCTCCCGGACGATCATGCCGAGCGACCACCAGTCGCGCGCGGGCGACACCTGCCCCGACAGCGACTCCGGCGCCGCGTACGCCAGCGTCCGCGACGACGAGGCGAACACCACGCTCTGCTCGAGCACCTTGCTCAGGCCGAAGTCGGCGATCGCCAGCCGCAGCGGGTCGCCGCTCAGCACGAGCACGTTCTCCGGCTTGAGGTCGCGGTGCACGATCCCGGCCCGGTGCAGCGCCGTGAGACCGTCCGCGAGCTGCGCGGCGACGTCCGCGACCGCCTCCGGGGGCAGCGGCCCGTCCATGAGGGCCCGCAGGTTCCCGTCGGGCGCGTACGCCGTCACCTCGTAGTCGCGGCCGTCCGCGTGCCCCGTCTCGAGGATCCGCAGCACGTGCGGCGAACCGAGCTCCGGGAGCTTCGCCCACACGTCCCGGTCCGCCCGGTAGCCCCGCCGGAAGATCTTCGCGACGTGCTCGGCGCCCCGTGCGTCCCGGACCAGCAGCAGGTCCGACTCCGCGCCCTGCACGGGCAGCTCCGCGACGGCCTCGTACCGCTCGGCGAGCTCCGCCGGGAGCCGCATCAGCGACGCGCCGCCCGTCCCCCCGGGCCCGTCCCGGCGCGTCTCCGCCGCACCCCGAGGCCCGGGCACCCGGGCCTCGTCGCGCCGCGTCGTCCCCGCGTCCCGCCGCGTCCCGGCCGCCTCGTCCGTCCCGTCGACCTCGCCCACTGACAGCCCCGGCTAGCTCTTGTCCTTGATGACCCGCAGGTATTCGCTGATCTTGAACTGGTTGATGAGGAACTCGAGGGCCATCCGGGTCGTCACGAGTTGGAACAGCCAGATGATCGGGGTTGCGAGAATCGTCAGAACGCCGAGCATCTGATTCCACTCAAGGAATCCGACACCCGTCCAAGCGATGATCAAAGCGAAGAGCGTGATCAGCACGACCGCCAGCCGGTAGATGATCTTGATCATCTCGGCAGTGATCATGTAGTCGAAGCTGGTGTCGAATAGAGCGCCCACCAGGCCCTTACGTCGCGGCGGCGATGCCCATCCCTGCGGGGGTACCTGGGGTTGCGGGCCGGTCGCGTACGGGCCCGGGCCCGGCTGGTTCGGGTTCGGCTGTCCCTGGCCGTGGCCCTGGCCGGGCGGCGCGGCCGGGGGGCGGGGGTTCGGGACCGGGATGGGGCCGGTGCCGTGCTGATGTTGTTGCTGCTGCTGGGGATGCGGC
Source organism: Actinomadura sediminis (assembly GCF_042675525.1). Taxonomy (NCBI): domain Bacteria; kingdom Bacillati; phylum Actinomycetota; class Actinomycetes; order Streptosporangiales; family Thermomonosporaceae; genus Actinomadura; species Actinomadura sediminis. The sequence continues at coordinate 102,170 of NZ_JBHTJA010000013.1, read as the reverse complement.
GGGGGCGGTGGGCCGTACGGCCCTCCCGGGGGCTGCCCGCCCGCGGGCGGGCGCGCCGGCTGGCCGGGGTCCGAGGGGTTCGTCATCGCCGTCGTCTCCAGTGTTGAGCCGCCTACAGGGAGACTCTACGGCCTGTGCCCCGTCCCGCGCCGTCACCGACCCGCGCCGCCCGACCGAGGCGCGGGCCCGCCCGCACCGGCCTGTGCGGGGTCAGCGCGGTCTCCATGCCCTCCGGGACGACACGTTCGTGCGTCAACGGGTCGTTACTGTCACCGACGGGTGAGGTCGGGTGCCGTCCGGGCGTCGTTTCGGAACGTCGTTCCGCGTGCCCCGGCGGCGCCGTGGACGAAGACGCCTCGGGCGTCCGGCCCGTTCGGTTATCGTTCCGGGGGCTTCACTCGGCGGATCGGGGCGAGGTTCGATGATCGCGTTGGCGTTGGTTCCGCTGGGGTTCGTCGCCGGCCGGCTCGCCGCGCCGCTGGCGGAACCGTACGTCGGCGACGTGCCCGCCGGGGACCGGACGGCCCTCGGCGCGGTCACCGCACTGGTGTTCGGTGTGCTCGGGTTCGCCGTCGGGCTCGAACCCGTCCTGCCCGCCCTCCTCTACGTCGCGCTGGTCGGGACGCTGCTGGCGTTCGTCGACGTGCACGTCAAGCGGCTGCCGGACGGCTTCACGCTCCCGTCGTACGCGATCGTCCCGACGCTGCTCGCCGCCGCGGCGCCGTTCACCGCGGACGGGACGCGCCACTTCGCGCACGCGCTCGCCGGGATGGCGGCCCTGTTCCTGCTGTACGCGGTGCCGGCGTTCGTGAAGCCGTCCTGGCTGGGGCTCGGCGACGTCAAGCTCGCCGGGGTCCTCGGCCTGTGCCTCGGATGGTTCGGGCTGGAGACCTGGCTCGCGGCCGTCCTGCTGACGTACCTGCTCAGCGGCGTGCTGAACGCGGGCATCATGATCGTCCGCCGCAGTCCGCGGCGCGAGTTCGCCTACGGCCCGTACATGCTGGCCGGGGCGCTCGGCGCCGCGGTGCTCGCCTAGGGACGCCTACTCGCAGAGTTTCTTACCGGACTCGGCCTTCTCCCCGATGTTCTGGATGGCGGGCGGCGCGAGCTTCAGCCCCTTCTTCCCGATCACGAGCCGCACGCCGTCCTCCGGCGCGTTCCCGTCCGGGGTGAGCAGCGCCTCGGGGACGTCCCGCGCGAGGACGGACGCGTGCGCCTCGGCGGACGGGGCGAAGACGATGCGGCCGTCGGTGGCGCCGGGCGCGTCCTCGACGTCGTCGGCGACCGTGAACCCGCGCCGCTTCAGCTGCTTCACCACCCTGTCGACGGCCTTGTCCTTCGCCCCGGCGGACACGACGGTGATCTCGACGTCCTTCGGCTTCGGCGCGGGCTTCGCCGCCGGCGCGGCGGGCGCGGCGGGCAGCTTGTCGTCGTGCCGGATCGCCTCGAACATGGGGCCGGCCAGTTCGTCGTTCCACTGCACCCGGTTCGGGTCGGGCTTGTAGCCCTTGACCGGGACGGTGACGAACCGGACCTGCCCGGCGTTCATGCCCCGCAGGCCGTCCGCGAGCTTGCGCATGTCCGACAGGCCGAACTCGTCGTCGGTGGTGATGGAGTCCGTGGCGGCCTTGAGGAAGTCGTAGGTCCGGGCCGGGTCCGTCAGGACGTCGGAGCTCAGCGCCTTGTCCACGACGGCCGCCATGAACTTCTGCTGGCGCTCGATGCGCCCGAGGTCGGACCCGTTGCCCAGCGAGTAGCGGGCGCGGACGTACCCGAGGGCCTTCTCGCCCTTGACGGTCTGCTTTCCCGCGTCCAGATACAGTTCCGCGCGCGGATCGTTCACGGGCTTCTCGACGCAGATCTCCACGCCGCCCAGCGCGTCCACCATCCGCTTGAACCCGGAGAAGTCGATCTGCACGAAATGGTCGATGTGGACGCCCGTGAGCGACTCCAGCGTCTTCCACGTGCAGGTCGGGCCCGCGTAGGCGAACGCGCTGTTCAGCATTCCGAACCGTGCGGAGACCTTGTCGCCGTTCTCCTTCTCGCACTCGGGGATCTTCACCATCGAGTCGCGCGGGAAGCTCACCGCGACCGCCTGGTCCCGGTTCGGCGACAGGTGCAGCAGGATCGTCGTGTCCGACCGCGCGCCCGCCATCCCGGGCACCGCGTACTCGGCGTTGTCGCCCTCGCGGGTGTCCGAGCCGAGCAGCAGGATGTTGAGCGATTCGTTGAGCTTCTGCGGACGGTCCGTCCCCAGTTGCGACCCGACGTGCTTCTGCTCGATGCCGCCCATCAGGTCGCGGTAGAGCCAGTACGCGCCGCCGCTCCCGGCCACGAGCACCGCCACGAGGCCGATGGCGGTCCGGCGGAGGATCTTGCGGCGCCGGGACCGCCGCGCGTCGTCCCGGTCGGGGAAGGACACCGCCTGCGGGGCGTCGTCGTCCGATCCGCCGCCGGCGTCCTCGCCGTCCGCCTCATTCGCTTCGCCGGCACGGTCCCGCCGCTCGTCACCGCCGTCCGCGGCCGGGCCCTCGCGATCGTCGGCGTCGCCCGTGCCGGTGTCGCCCGTGCCGGTGTCGTCCTCGCGGGCGCGGTCGCGGCCGGACGCGTCCGCGCCGTCGGGAGCCGCGTCGTCCGCGTCGTCCCCCGGACGTCCGTGGACGGTGCCGTCTTCGTGGCCGGAGCCCTCCGCGAGGTCTTCGCGTCGTTCGGGACCGGTCGGCGGTTCGGTGCTCATGGGTGTGCGCAGCCGTTCGTGAAACGGTGTGTGTCGCTCATCGGTCCCGTCTCGGCAAGCCCGGATGGGGCGTGGTCGGTGCGGCTCGTCAGTTTACGAACTGGGGCGGGATCGCGGGTGATCGCGTGACTCCCTCTGTTAGATGCGCGGAAGTCGCGATCTGTTGACACGTTCGCCCGAATCGAGACGCACCGGGCGGTTCCGTACGATCGCAGCGTGAGCACGGGGTGGGTGATCGGCGGCCGGTTCACGATGCTGGACCGGATCGGGACGGGCGGGACGAGCCGGGTCTGGCGCGCGTTCGACCACGCGGAGGGACGGTACTGCGCGGCGAAGCTCGTCCGGCGGCGCGGGCCGACGACGGTGCTGCGGGCCGTCCGGGAGCAGGCGCTGCGGCTCGCGCACCCGCACGTGGTGACGCCCTACGCGTCCTGTGCGGCCGACGACGACGTGCTGCTCGCGATGGAGCTGGTCCGCGGCGGTTCCCTGCAGACGCTCCTCGGCGACTACGGCCGGCTGCCGCCCGCGTACGCGGCCGAGGTGCTGGACCAGCTGCTGGCCGCGCTGGGCCACATCCACGCGGCCGGGGTGGTGCACCGCGACGTGAAGCCTGCGAACCTGCTGCTGGAGCCGAGCGCGGTGGGGGCGCCGCTCGTCCGGCTCGCCGACTTCGGGATCGCGCTGGAGGACGACGGGGTGCGCGTCACCACGACCGGGTTCACCGTCGGCACCCCCGGTTACCTGGCGCCCGAGGTGCTCGACTGGAACCGGCCGGGGCCCCGCCAGGACCTCTACGCGGCCGGGATGGTCGGGTGGCGGATGCTGACCGGCGCGGGCGATCCGCAGCCGCGGCAGCCGGTCGGCGCGCCGCCCGCCGGGACGCCGCCCGGGCTGTGGTCGGTGGTCGGGTGCCTGTGCGACCCCGACCCGGAGCGGCGCCCGCCGGACGCCGCCGCGGCGCGCCGCGCCCTCGCCATGTGCGGGCTGGAGCTGCGGCTCCCGGCGTCCACCCTGGACGGCGAGGCGCTGCAGATCTTCGACCAGCTCGGCCCGCCGCCCGCGGCGCCGGGCGCGCCGGGCTGACCGGGACGGGCCGCGTCGCGCGGATCACGACTCGCTGAAGGTGATCTCGACGCGGCGGTTCCGGGCGCGGCCCTCGGGGTCGTCCTCGCCGTTCTTCTCGTTGGGGGCCACGGGATCGGTCTCGCCGCGGCCCACGGCGGTGATCTCGACGCCCGCGCCGGACAGGTGGCGCAGGAGTTCGGCCTTGACGGCGTCGGCGCGCTGCCGGGACAGGCGGCGGTTGTAGCCGGGCTCGCCTCGCGAGTCGGTGTGCCCGGAGACCTCGACGGTCCCGGTGGCGCCGCGGACGCGGCCGGCGAGCTCGGCGATGTGGCCGCGCGCCTCGGCGGTCAGCGCCGCCTTGTCGAACTCGAACAGGACGTCGGACGAGATCTGCACGGTCACCCGCCCGTCGCTGCTGTCCTCGCGTTCCAGGTCCACGACCGAATCGGACAGGTCGATGTCGCGGACGGCCGAGGCCGCGTCGATGTCCCGGACGGACGCGGTCACCGCGGCGTCCGGCACGTCCGGTCCGGCCGCGGCGGCCGCCGGGGTGCCCAGGGTGAGGACGAGCACCCCCGCCATCACCGTTCTCCGGTGCATGGGGTCACCTTTCGACAGGGATGTTGCGGAACGTCGGCCAGGAACCGAATTGCAGGTCCACCGCCTTGACGTTCTCCGGCGGGGCCGCGAACGTGAACTGCAGTGTTCCGGCCTTGCCGTTGTCGAGGTCGGTGGTGATGTCGTCGGTCGCCAGCTCGGCGCCGCCCGAGTCCTCGACGACGACGTAGCGCTTCAGGTTGACCGGGTCGATCAGCGCGGGGTCGATGCCGTCATTGCCGTTCAGCTTGTACGGGCTCGTTTCGTCCGGTCCGCCGGCGGGAAGCCGCGGGGTCATCTGGACGGTCAGGGTCGCGAGTCGCCCCCGCACCCGCAGGCCCATGACGGCGATCTCGACCTCGGCCGACGGCTCCTGCGGAGGGGCGCCGAGCGTGGCCTTCACGATGGGGTCGCCCGCGGCGTCGACGGACGGGGTGCCGCCGTCGGCCGCGCCCCCGGACGAGCCGGCGTCGTCGAGCATCGAGCAGCCGGTCGGACCGCCGGCCAGCAGCAGGACCGCGGCCGCGGCGGACGCGGCACGGTGGAACGGGCGCATGGGAGGAGCCGCCTTCCTGGTCGTCGCATGTGCAAACGATGATTTTCGTGGAACCATGGCACGGGCACAGACGTTCTGTGTGCGGACGAGAATCTAGTGTTTGCAGCTGCGAACGGTCAAGGGGGTTTCTGCGTTGAGCGCCGCCGAGGACACGATCGTCCGGAACCGGTCCCTGCAGGCCGAGTGGTACGGCGAGCCGCTGGGGGAGCGCGTGCGCCGCCTCCTCGACCGGCTCGGGCTGTCGCAGTCGGGCCTGGCGGGCGTGCTCGGCCTGTCCGCGCCGATGCTGTCGCAGCTCATGTCGGGCCAGCGCGCGAAGATCAGCAACCCGGCCGTGCTGCACCGCCTGATGGCGGTCGAGGAACTGGCCGCCGACCCCGGCTTCGCCGAACTGCCCGCGGCCCGGGTCAAGGAGCGGCTCGCGGAGATCCGCGCCGAGTCCGCGCCGACGACCTCCGGGCTGCGCGTGCCCACCGGCGATCGCGCGCCCGGTGCCGCGCCCGGTGCCGCGGCGCCCGAACGCGCACCGGACGGACGCGCGCCCGGGGTGCGCGCGCGGGCGGAGGCGGGGGCGCGGGACGTCCAGGCGCTGCTGCGCGAGGTCGCGTCGGCTGGCGAGATCGAGGAGGCGGCCGCGCTCCTCGCCGACCGGTACCCCGACCTCGCCGAGGCGCTCCGGGTGTACGGGACGGGCCGGACGGGCGAGGCGGAGGCGCACTTCGCCCAGACGGTGCTGCGGGCGCCGATCCGCTAGCACGAAAACGGAACGTCCGGCCGCCCGAGGATGGGCGGGCGGTCATGCCTACGCGCGCTCGTCTCGATTCCCCTTCGCCATAACGACTGCTTATGTATCTACGGTGCGGCCGGAGACCGTTTGCGCGCCTAAAGGCTGTGGTCAGGGTCACATGCGGGTCCGCCTGTTATGTATGTCACAGGTCCGCGCCAGTGGCGTAGGGTCGCTTCGCTGGAAGCGCGCACGGGGCGTCACCGCCCGCATGCGGCACGGCCTACGGCCGAGGCGCGAGGGCCGCATGGCGCGCGCAGACCGTGGTACGGGGATCACACGACCCGAGGCTCAGGAGAGCGATCGATGAGCACACTGGAGGCGCCGGCCAAATCCCGCGCCCAGATCAAGGAACGCACGCTCCGCAAGGACAACTGGCGGCTCTATCCCATCACCACCTTCGTGATCTTCACGGCGTGGGTGGTGTACGCGACGATCCGGGCTTTCTGGGGCGCGGCCTTCTTCGTCCCGGAATTCCACTACCTGTCGCCGTTCTTCTCGCCGTGCTTCAACGAGATCTGCAACGGCGTGACGGTGAACGGGCACACCGGCGACGCGGCGGAGTTCGGGACGTTCCTCCCGGCCGGCACCCGCGGCTGGATCCCGTTCGCGGTGATCTCCCTGCCGTTCCTGCTGCTGTTCCGGCTGACCTGCTACTACTACCGCAAGGCCTACTACCGGTCGTTCTGGGCGGCCCCGCAGGCCTGCGCCGTCCGCGAGCCGCACGCCAAGTACACCGGGGAGCGGCGCTTCCCGCTGATCGGGCAGAACCTGCACCGCTACTTCTGGATCGCCGCGGTGCTCATCTCCCTGATCAACACCTGGGACGCGATCCGCGCCTTCCACGGCGAGGGCGGCGGGTTCGGCATCGGCCTCGGCACGGTCATCCTCTGGGTGAACGTGATCCTGCTCTGGCTGTACACGCTGTCGTGCCACTCGTGCCGGCACATCGTGGGCGGCCGGCTGAAGAACTTCTCGAAGCACCCGGTGCGCTACCGGATGTGGGGCTGGATCTCCAAGATCAACGAGCGGCACGGGACGTACGCGCTGGTCACGCTCGGCTCCCTGGTCGTCGCCGACGTCTACGTGATGCTCGTCGCCAGCGAGACCATCTCCGACCTGCGCATCATCAACTGAAGGCCAAGGAATCATGACTGAGATCGAGAGGCACTCGTACGACGTCGTGGTGATCGGTGCCGGCGGCGCCGGGCTGCGCGCGGCGATCGAGGCTCGCCTCCAGGGCAAGAAGACGGCGATCATCTCCAAGTCGCTGTTCGGCAAGGCGCACACCGTCATGGCCGAGGGCGGCGCCGCCGCGGCGATGGGCAACGTCAACGCCAACGACAACTGGCAGGTGCACTTCCGCGACACGATGCGCGGCGGGAAGTTCCTCAACAGCTGGCGGATGGCCGAGCTGCACGCCAAGGAGGCCCCGGAGCGCATCTGGGAGCTCGAACTGTGGGGCGCGCTGTTCGACCGCACCAAGGACGGCAAGATCAGCCAGCGGAACTTCGGCGGGCACGAGTACCCGCGGCTGGCGCACGTCGGCGACCGGACGGGCCTGGAGCTGATCCGCACGGCCCAGCAGAAGATCGTCGCGCTGCAGCAGGAGGACCACGCCGAGCACGGCGACTACGAGGCCCGCCTCAAGGTGTGGGCCGAGACGACGATCACGCGGCTGCTCAAGGACGGCGACCGGATCTGCGGCGCGTTCGGGTACGTCCGCGAGACCGGCAAGTTCGTCGTGTTCGAGGCCCCGGCCGTCGTCCTGGCCACGGGCGGGATCGGCAAGGCGTTCAAGGTCACGTCGAACTCGTGGGAGTACACCGGCGACGGCCACGCGCTCGCCCTGCAGGCGGGCGCGACCCTGCTGAACATGGAGTTCGTCCAGTTCCACCCCACCGGGATGGTCTGGCCCCCGTCGGTGAAGGGGATCCTCGTCACCGAGTCGGTGCGCGGCGACCGCGGTGTCCTCAAGAACTCCGAGGGCAAGCGGTTCATGTTCGACTACATCCCCGAGGTCTTCAAGGACAAGTACGCCACCACCCCCGAAGAGGGCGACCGGTGGTACGACGACCCCGACAACAACCGGCGGCCCCCCGAGCTGCTGCCCCGTGACGAGGTCGCCCGCGCGATCAACTCCGAGGTGAAGGCCGGCCGCGGCTCCCCGCACGGCGGCGTGTTCCTCACGGTCGTCGACCGGATGCCGGGCGGCGCCGCGGAGATCGTCCGGCGGCTCCCGTCGATGCACCACCAGTTCAAGGAGCTGGCGGACGTCGACATCACCAAGGAGCCGATGGAGGTCGGGCCGACCTGCCACTACGTGATGGGCGGCGTCGAGGTCGACCCCGACACCGCGGCGGCGAAGGTCCCCGGCCTGTTCGCCGCCGGCGAGGTCGCGGGCGGGATGCACGGGTCGAACCGGCTCGGCGGCAACTCGCTGTCCGACCTGCTGGTGTTCGGGCGCCGCGCCGGGCTCGGCGCGTCCGAGTACGTCGACGCGCTCGACGCGCGTCCCGCCGTCCCGGACGAGATCGTGGACGCGGCCACCGCGGAGGCCCTCGCCCCGTTCGAGCGCGAGGGCGGCGAGAACCCGTACGCCGTCCACGCCGAACTGCAGACCACGATGAACGAGCTGGTCGGCATCATCCGCAAGGAGGAGGAGCTGCGGCAGGCCCTCGAAGCCCTGCAGAAGCTCCGCGAGCGCGTCGCCCGCGTCTCCGTCGAGCCGGTCGCGGTGAACGACGGCCGCGGCTACCACCCCGGCTGGCACCTCGCGCTGGACCTGCGCAACATGCTCCTGGTCTCGGAGGCCGTCGCGAAGGCCGCCCTCGAACGGCAGGAGAGCCGCGGCGGCCACACCCGCGACGACTACCCGCAGATGTCCGCGGAGTGGCGGAAGGTCAACCTCGTCTGCCGCCTGGCGGGCGACCCGGACGACCCGCACGTCGAGCTCACCCGGCAGCCGATGCCGCCGATGCGCGCGGACCTGCTCGGCCTGTTCGAGACCGACGAGCTGAAGAAGTACCTGACCGCCGAGGAACTGCCCGCCGACGTCGTCGCGCCGGGCGCGGCCGGTCCGGACGCGGCGAAGGCGGACGGCAAGGCCGACCACAAGGCCGACCACAAGGCGGACGAGAAGGCCGAGGGCGAGGAGGGCGACGGATGAGCTACGAGGCGAAGTTCCGCGTCTGGCGCGGCGACGAGGGCGAGGGCGAGCTCACCGACTACACGGTCGAGGTGAACGAGGGCGAGGTCGTCCTCGACATCATCCACCGCCTGCAGGCCACGCAGGCCCCGGACCTGGCCGTCCGCTGGAACTGCAAGGCCGGCAAGTGCGGCTCGTGCTCCGCCGAGATCAACGGCCTGCCGCGGCTGCTGTGCATGACCCGGATGTCGACCTTCGACCCGGACGAGACGATCACGGTCACGCCCGTCCGCACGTTCCCGGTCATCCGCGACCTGGTCACCGACGTCTCGTTCAACTACCAGAAGGCCCGCGAGATCCCCTCGTTCGACCCGGGCGACGCGAAGCCGGGCGAGCTGCGCATGCAGCAGGTGGACGTCGAGCGCTCGCAGGAGTTCCGCAAGTGCATCGAGTGCTTCCTGTGCCAGAACGTCTGCCACGTGATCCGCGACCACGAGGAGAACAAGCCCGAGTTCGCCGGGCCGCGCTACCTCATGCGGATCGGTGAGCTCGAGATGCACCCGGCCGACCAGGCCGACCGCCGCGAGATCGCCCAGCAGGACCACGGCCTCGGGTTCTGCAACATCACCAAGTGCTGCACCGAGGTCTGCCCCGAGCACATCAAGATCACCGACAACGCGCTGATCCCGATGAAGGAGCGGGTCGTCGGCCGCAAGTACGACCCGGTCGTCTGGCTCGGCACCAAGCTGGGGATCGTCAAGAAGGGTCAGGACACCCCCTCCGCCTGACCCCCCGGGCGGCCGGCGCCCCCCGGGCGCCGGCCGCCCGGGCCCGCCCGTGCCGGTGGCGGGCGGCGTGCCCCCGCACCGCCGCCCGCCGATCGCCGTTCCCCGTGAACGCCGCCGCGCACACCGCGCACCACCCTGGCGCACCGGCGAGTGGGACGAATAGGGAGAAGTACACACAACGTGTGATGGATTCGTGATTCTTTCCCCGGGACGGGTCCCGGGCGGTTCGCTTTAGCGTGGTGGCATGAGCGCCCTCGAACCGGGTCCGTTCCTGGCCGAACTCACCCCGGCCGAACGCGCCCGACTGGAAGACCTCGGACACGTCCGGGACTTCGGCCGCGGGGAGACGCTGTTCGTCGAGGGCGACCGGTCCGCGTGGGTGGCGATCCTGCTGAAGGGGCGGGTGAAGGCGTACACCTACCGCGAGCAGGGCGGGGAGGCGCTGCTGGCGGTGCGGGAGCCGGGCGCGCTGCTCGGCGAGGTCGCGGCGATCGACGGGCTGCCCCGGTCGGCGACGGTCGAGGCCCTCGAGCCGGTGCGGGCGCTCGCCGTCCCGTCGGCGGCGTTCATGCGGTTCCTCGAGGAGAACGGGCGCGTCTCGATCATCATCATGCGGATGCTGTGCCAGCGGTGGCGGGACGCCGACCGCAAGCGCGCGGAGTTCGGGATGTTCGACGCCACCGGCCGGGTCGCGCAGCGCCTCGTGGAGCTCGCCGAGCGGTTCGGGGTGCCGTACGGGTCCGGGCAGCCGGGCGGCGAGAGCGTCCGGATCACGCTGAACCTGTCGCAGGAGGAGCTGGCCGGCTGGGTCGGCGCGTCCCGGGAGGCGGTCAGCAAGGCGCTGCGGCACCTGCGCGGGCACGGGCTCATCGAGACGGGACGGCGCCGCCTGATCGTCCACGACCTGCAGGCGCTGCGCGAGCACATCCGCTAGCCGCCCGCGGGCGCGCGGGCGGCGGCCCGTACGCTGTGCAGGATGCAGTTGCAGCAGCTCGCCTATTTCGTGGCGGTCGCGGAGGTCCGGCACTTCACGCAGGCCGCCGAGCTCCTGCGCGTGGCGCAGCCGTCGCTGAGCAAGCAGATCCGCGCGCTGGAGGGCGAGCTGAACGTGTCGCTGTTCAGCCGGGCCCGGGGCAACATCGCCCTGACGCCCGCGGGGGAGGCGCTGCTGCCGCTGGCCAAGCGCATCCTCGCCGACGTCGAGACGGCCCGGGTCGAGGTGCAGGAACTCGCCGGGCTGCGGCGCGGCCGGGTGCGGCTCGGCGCGACGCCGTCGCTGTGCGCGGGGCTGCTCGCCGACGTGCTGCGCCGCTTCCACGACGCCTACCCGGGCATCCAGCTGATCGTCGAGGAGGGCGGCTCGCGCGACCTGGTGCGGCAGCTCACGCGCGGCGAGCTGGACCTGGCGCTGGTCATCCTGCCGCTGCACGGCGACCCGCCGCTGGACACCACCCCGATATTGCGCGAGTACCTGGTGGTGGCGTCCCCGGCCGAGCAGGCGGGGCGGACGCCGCTCCCGCGCCGCTCGTTCCTGCGGATCGACGACCTGCGGGACCGTCCGCTGGTGATGTTCCGCCCCGGCTACGACCTGCGGGAGGCGACGATCGGCGCGTGCCGCGCGGCCGGGTTCGAGCCGCGGTTCGCGGTCGAGGGCGGGGAGATGGACGCGGTGCTGCGGTTCGTCGAGGTGGGGCTGGGCATCGCGGTGGTGCCGAGCATGGTGCTGGCCGGGCGGCCGGGCCTGCGCGGCACCCCGCTCGTCCTGGACGAGGCGGCGCGGCGCGGCCACCTCGGCGAGGGCCTGCTGCGGACGATCGCGCTCGCGCACCGCAAGGACGTCGAGCTGACGCACGCCGCGCGAGCGTTCCAGGACACGATGGAGACCTTCCTCGTGGAGGCCGGCCTGGCCGGCAGCCTCCCCGAAGGCGTGGAGACCCTCGTTCACGACTGAGCCGCTCGTCCGCGCCTGAGCCGCTCGTGCGCGGCCGGGACGGGGTCAGCGGCCGAACCCCGGCCAGGCCCGTCCGATGAGCTGCCGGACGGGCCGGTGCGCCGGCCGTTCGGCGTCCGCGCCGGGAAGCCGCAGCCAGCCGCGGGTCCGCGTCTCCTTCACCGCGACGAGGACGGACCGGTAGGCGTCGGGCGCGCACACGGGGGTCTGCCGGATCACCTCGTCGTAGAACCAGTCGGACGCGATCAGCGCGAGGACACCGGGGGAGGCCCGCAGAGCGGACTTGACCGGTTCGGCCTCCAGCAGCCGGAAGGCGAGGTTGAGGGAGGAGCCGACCACGCCGTGCGGGTCGTAGCGGATCTCGCCGGCGTGGAGCGCGACCCGGAGCCTGATGCGCGCACCGGGGGCGGTCGTGCAGTTGTGCCGGACGAGCGGGGGGACGAGCGCGTCCGGGAGGCGCGCGGCGAGCCGTTCCTTCGGCACGCCGGGCGGCACGAGGACCATCGCGCCGTCGCCGCGGTCCTCGTAGTAGCAGGAGTTCCAGGGGACGCCGGATCCGGTGAAGGCGCGCTGGAGCGCGGCGTACATGCCCCGGCGGACGGCGAGCCGGTCCCAGTCCGTCCGGCTCCGGTGCCCGTAGCCCTCGACGTCGACGCACACGATCGATCGGTGAACGGCGGTCATCGGCGTCCGCCCCCTTCCGACTGCTGATGCATCTGCATATGCATGGGACAATGCACGTGCACGGGGACGTCATGCTAGTGCATGCCGCGCGGCGGGGGCCGCAGGACGGCGAAAGGCCCCGCCCGGTTGCCGCGGCCGGGCGGGGCCTCACGTGGGGGGACGGCTACTTCTTCTTGCCGCCCGCGGACGCCTTCAGGTAGTCGCCGTTGAGGCGGCCGATGACGTCCAGGCCGATGCCCTTCGGGCAGACGACGGTGCACTCGCCGGTGTTGGTGCAGCCGCCGAAGCCCTCGGAGTCGTGGGTGTCGAGCATGGACACGGCCCGGTCCCAGCGCTCCGGCTGGCCCTGCGGCATCAGCCCCAGATGGGTGATCTTCGCGCCGAGGAACAGCGCGGCCGAGCCGTTCGGGCACGCCGCGACGCACGCGCCGCAGCCGATGCACTCGGCGGCCTCGAACGCGGCGTCGGCGTCCGGCTTCGGGACGGGCGTCGAGTGGGCCTCGGGCGCGGTGCCGGTCGGCGCGGTGATGTACCCGCCGGACTGGATGATCCGGTCGAACGCGGAGCGGTCGACGACCAGGTCCTTGACGACCGGGAACGCCTTGGCCCGCCACGGCTCGACGTCGATGACCTCGCCGTCCTTGAACTTGCGCATGTGCAGCTGGCACGTCGTGGTGTTCCGCTCGGGACCGTGCGGCGTGCCGTTGATGACCAGCGAGCACATGCCGCAGATGCCCTCGCGGCAGTCGTGGTCGAACGCGACGGGCTCGGCCCCGTCGGCGATGAGCTTCTCGTTGAGGACGTCGAGCATCTCCAGGAACGAGGCGTCGGGGGAGATGTCGTCGAGCTTGTACTCGACCATCTTGCCCTTGTCCTGGGGGCCGCTCTGGCGCCAGACGCGCAGTGTGAGCTTCATGGTTACTTGTACGACCTCTGCGTCGGCTTGACGTATTCGAAGTTGAGGGTCTCCTTGTGCAGGACGGGCTTGGCGCCCTCGCCCTGCCACTCCCAGGCGGCGACGTAGCCGAACTCGTCGTCGTCGCGCTTGGCCTCGCCCTCCTCGTCCTGGCTCTCGGCGCGGAAGTGGCCGCCGCAGGACTCGGTGCGGTGCAGGGCGTCGATCACCATCAGCTCGCCCAGCTCGAGGAAGTCGGCGACGCGGCCGGCCTTCTCCAGCTGCTGGTTGAGCTCCTCGCCCTTGCCGGTGACCTTGACGCGCTTCCAGAACTCCTCGCGCAGCGCCGGGATGAGCTCGAGCGCCTTGCGCAGCCCCTCCTCGGTGCGCTCCATGCCGCAGTACTCCCACATGATGTGGCCGAGCTCGCGGTGGAAGGAGTCGACGGAGCGGTCGCCGTCGATCGACAGCAGCCGGTCGATCTGGCTCTTGACGCGCTCCTCGGCCTCGGCGATCGCGGTGTCGGACGCCGGGGGCAGGGAGTTCTTGGCGATGTAGTCGTTGATCGTGGCCGGCAGCACGAAGTAGCCGTCCGCGAGGCCCTGCATGAGGGCGGACGCGCCGAGGCGGTTCGCGCCGTGGTCGGAGAAGTTCGCCTCGCCGATCACGAACAGGCCGGGGATCGTGGACTCGAGGTCGTAGTCGACCCACAGCCCGCCCATGGTGTAGTGCACGGCGGGGTAGATGCGCATCGGCGTCTCGTACGGGTTCTCGCCCGTGATCCGCTCGTACATCTCGAACAGGTTCCCGTACTTCGCCTCGACCTTGTCGCGGCCGAGCCGCTCGATGGCGTCCGCGAAGTCGAGGTACACGCCGAGCCCGCCGGGGCCGACGCCGCGGCCCTCGTCGCAGACGTTCTTCGCGGCGCGGGACGCGATGTCGCGGGGCACCAGGTTGCCGAACGAGGGGTAGATGCGCTCGAGGTAGTAGTCGCGCTCGTCCTCGGGGATGTCGGCGGGACGGCGCTCGTCCTTCGCCTTCTTCGGCACCCAGACGCGGCCGTCGTTGCGCAGCGACTCCGACATCAGCGTCAGCTTCGACTGGTGGTCGCCGCTGACCGGAATGCAGGTCGGGTGGATCTGCGTGTAGCACGGGTTGGCGAACAGGGCGCCGTGCCGGTGCGCCCGCCACGACGCGGTGACGTTCGAGCCCATCGCGTTCGTCGACAGGAAGTACACGTTGCCGTAGCCGCCGGACGCCAGCACGACCGCGTCCGCCGTGTAGTGCTTGATCTCGCCGTTGATCAGGTTCCGGACGACGACGCCGCGGGCGCGCCCGTCCTCCATGATCAGGTCGAGCATCTCGTGGCGCGGGAACAGCTCCACGTTGCCGATCTCGACCTGCCGCATCAGCGCCTGGTAGGCGCCGAGGAGGAGCTGCTGCCCCGTCTGGCCGCGGGCGTAGAACGTCCGGGACACCTGGGTGCCGCCGAACGAGCGGTTGTCGAGCAGGCCGCCGTACTCGCGGGCGAACGGGACGCCCTGCGCGACGCACTGGTCGATGATGTTCCGGGAGATGTCGGCGAGCCGGTACACGTTCGACTCGCGGGACCGGAAGTCGCCGCCCTTGACCGTCTCGTAGAAGAGCCGGTACACGCTGTCGCCGTCGTTGCGGTAGTTCTTCGCGGCGTTGATGCCGCCCTGCGCGGCGATCGAGTGGGCGCGGCGCGGGCTGTCCTGGAAGCAGAACTGCTGCACGTGGTACCCGGCCTCGCCGAGCGTGGCGCCGGCGGAGCCGCCGGCCAGCCCGGTGCCGATGATGATGATCTTCTTCTTGCGCTTGTTGGCCGGGTTGATCTGCTTGGCCTCGAACTTGCGCGTGGTCCAGCGGTCCTCGATCGGGCCGGCGGGCACCTTGCCGTCGACGATCGGGTCGCCGAGCTCGTAAAGGTCGTCGCTCATGTTCAGCTCACCCATCCGAAGGTGATGGAGACGGGGACGGAGATGAAGCCGATCGTCACCACGGCGGAGACGGCGATGGCGAGGCCCCGCAGGAGGTTGTGGCTGCGCGGGCTGCGCAGCCCGAGGGTCTGGAACGCGCTCCAGATGCCGTGGTGCAGGTGCAGGCCGACCAGCAGCACCGCGAAGACGTACCAGACGGTGATGTACCAGCGGGACGGGTCGAAGTCCGCGATCATCCGCGCGTACGGGGTGTCGTCCGCGCCGAGCGGGTTCACCACGAAGAACGTCAGGTCCAGCAGGTGCCAGACCACGTAGATCGCGATGATGATCCCGCCGTAGCGCATCGTGTGGGTGGCGTAGCCCTGCGCGTGGCTCTTCTTCTTCGACTCGTACTTGACGGGACGCGCGGCGCGCGCACGGCGGGCCAGCGACACCGCCGACCACATGTGCAGGACCACCGCGACGACGAGGACGACCTCGATGATCGTCAGCACCGTGCGGTGGGGCACGGCGGGCTCGCCTATCGTGCGGAGCCAGTGCGCGTAGTGGTTGAAATCCTCCGCGCCGAAGAAGATCTTCAGGTTCCCGACCATGTGCGCGATCAGGTACAGCACGAGGATGCCGCCCGTCACCGCCATGACGGCCTTCTTGCCGACGGTCGATCGGTAGATCGCAGGTATCGCTATAGCCACGGGCGCACGTTATGTCCGACTCGGTGCAGAGCTCCAAGTCATCAGCGCACTCATTTCGATAGCCCAGGACTATCGACCGAGGAGAACGGGGGGTTTTCGCGTCCCGCCGGGGTGCCGGGGTGAGTGAGTTCACAGGGTGTTCGGGAACTCTGCCGCAGAGTGACCAACATGACATTGACGGACATCGAACGCCCTGGTCAGCCGCCCCGACGCGGGACCGGGCCGGTTCGTCGCGCTCCCGTCCGTCCTCCTGCTGTCACGCGTGGCGCGACAGCAGGAGGACGGCGAGGTCGTCGGTGAGGGCGTCCTCGTTGAGGTGCTCGACCTCGGAGACCAGCTCGTCGATCAGCGCGCGGCCGGTCGCGCCCGTCCCGCGCGCCGCGTGCGCGAGCTTCACCAGGCCCTCGGTGCCGAGCCGGGCCGACCCCGCGCCGATCCGGCCCTCGATCAGGCCGTCGGTGTAGAGCATCAGCCCCCACGACTCGCCGAGGTCGATCTCCGTCGTCGGCCACTCGGCGCCCGGGATCAGGCCGAGCGCCGGGCCGTGCGCGTAGTCCGGCAGCGCCGACACGTCGTACGAACCGTCCGGGCCCTCGCGGAACAGCAGCGGCGCCGGGTGCCCGGCCAGGTGCATCCGCGCGGTCCGCCGGGACGGCGCGATCGTGATCATGCAGAGGGTGGTGAAGATCTCCTCGTTGCGCCGCTCGTGCCCGAGGACGCTGTCGAGGGTGCCGAGCAGTTGCTCCCCGGTGTGCCCCGCCAGCACGAGCGTCCGCCACGCCATCCGCAGCTGGACGCCGAGCGCCGCCTCGTCCGGCCCGTGCCCGCAGACGTCCCCGATCATCAGGTGGACGGCGCCGCCCTCGGTCTGCACGGTGTCGTAGAAGTCGCCGCCGAGCAGGGCGCGCCGTCGGCCGGGCCGGTAGCGGGTGTGGTGCCGCAGCGACGGGTCGTCGATCAGGGGGACGGGCAGCAGCCCGCGTTCCAGCCGCGCGTTCTCGCGCCGCAGGATCCGCGCCTCGACGAGGCGCCGCTCGGTCTCCTCGGCGCGCTTGCGCTCGACCGAGTAGCGGACGGCGCGGGCCAGCAGCGGCCCGTCCACCTCCTGCTTGACCAGGTAGTCCTCGGCGCCGGCGGCGACGGCCCGCACCCCGAGGTGCGCGTCGTCCAGGCCGGTCAGCACCACGACGGCGGCGGTGCCGGACATCTCCAGAACCTCGCGCAGGCCGGCCATCCGGTCGTCGATGCCGGGCGCCGACAGGTCCACGACGATGCACTGCGTGCGCCGGGTGAGGGCGCGGCGGGCGCTCGCCAGGTCGGCGGCGACGGTGATGTCGGCGTCCAGGCCGCTGTCGGCGAGCATCTTCTCGACCATGAGGACGTCGGACGGCGTGTCGTCGATGAGGAGCAGGTCCACCCGCTCCTCGGTTCCCGAGGCGGGGGGACGCGTCTGATGGCTGATGGCGCTCACAAAGCTTCCAAGAAGTTAGGGCCGGCGACGGGCACTGGCAACGGCAGGACGGCTCCGCATGCCGCGCGTTCACCGCGCGGACGGACGGCCGCACCGGGGTGGTGGCATTTGCCTAACCGCCAGGGTCCCGGCTCATGGAGCGCTGGGGAAGCCCGCTCCGTACGGTCAGAGCTTAGCGTCTCCTTACCACGGCACGCACCGTCCACGTCGGCGCGCGCGGCCGGAATAATCAGTCGATTCACGACCCGCCACCTGCGTAGCCTGCGGCCCGTGAAGTCGTTGCCGGAGAAAGATCCAGGCAATCCCGACCATCGGTCTCCCGGCCGGTACCTCCTGTGGTTGCTGCGCGCGCAGTGGCGCATCGCGTCCGCCGGCGCGGCCCTCGGCGTCCTCTGGATGCTCGGCCACGTGCTGGTCCCCGCGGTGATCGGCCGGGCCGTGGACGCCATGACCGAACGGGAGGCCGGGGCGCTCGCCGCGTGGTCGGGCGTCCTGGTCCTCGTCGGCGCGTTCCAGGCGGCCGCGGGCGGTGCGCGCCACCGGTTCGCGGTCGCCTGCTGGCTCACCGCCGCCTACCGGACGATCCAGCTCGTCACCCGGCACGCGACGCGGCTGGGCGCGACGCTGCACAAGCGGATGAGCGCGGGGGAGGTCGTCAGCATCGGCATGTCCGACGTGGACGGCATCGGGGACGTCCTCGACATCGTGTCCCGGGGGGCCGGCGCCGTCGTCGCGATCGTCGCGGTCGCCGCGATCCTGCTGACGATCTCGCCGCCGCTCGGCCTGATCGTCCTCGTCGGCGTCCCGCTGATCCTGGTCCTGGCGGCGCCGCTGCTGCGCCCGTACCGGGAGCACGAGGAGGAGCACCGGGAACGCGTCGGCGACCTCAACACCCGCGCGACGGACCTCGTCGCGGGCCTGCGCGTGCTGCGCGGCGTCGGCGGGGAGGAGCTGTTCGCGGGCCGCTACGCCGCCGAGTCCGCGCGGGTCCGCGCCGCCGGGGTGGCCGTCGCCCGCGCCGAGTCCCGGCTGAGCGGCGCGGAGGTCCTGCTCCCCGGCCTGCTGATCGCGCTCGTGACCTGGGCCGGCGCCCGCTTCACCGTGCAGGGGACGATCTCCACGGGACAGCTCGTCTCGTTCTACGGGTACGCGGTCTTCCTCATCACGCCGCTGAAGACCCTCGGCGAGGCCGCCGGGAAGATCACCCGGGGCCTGGTCGCCGCCGACCGCGTGGTGCGCCTCCTCGACCTCGCCCCCGAGCGCGCGACCGGAGACGGCCCGCCCGCGCCGAGCCCGAAGACCGACACCGTCCTGACCGACACCGCTCTGACCGACACCGCTCTGACCGACACCGCTCTGACCGACACCGTCCTGACCGACACCGTCCTGACCGACGTCGACTCGGGTCTGGTCGTGCGCCCCGGGCGGCTCACCGCGATCGCGGCGGCCCGCCCCGAGGACGCCCGCGCGATCGCGGACCGGCTCGGCGGCTACGCCCCCGGCGCCGTCGACGTCGGCGGCGTGCCGCTGCACCTCCTGGGCGGCCTGCGGGAACGCATCGTGGTGGCGGTCAACGAGGACCGGCTGTTCGCCGGGACGCTGACCGAGGCGCTCACCCCCGCCCGCGGCCCCGTGGACCTGGAGCCCGCGCTGTGGGCCGCGAGCGCGACGGACATCGTCGCGGCGTCCGGCCCGGACGCGCGCGTCGCCGAGGCGGGCCGCGAGTTCTCCGGCGGGCAGCAGCAGCGCCTCCGCCTCGCGCGCGCCCTCGCCGCCGACCCGGAGGTGCTCATCCTGGACGAGCCCACCAGCGCGGTCGACGCGCACACCGAGGCGCGCATCGCCGACCGCCTCGCCCAAGCGCGCGCGGGCCGCACCACCGTGGTGTGCACCACGAGCCCGCTGATGCTCGACCGCGCCGCGCACGTCGCGTTCGTCCTGGACGGGCGCGTGGTCGCCGAAGGCACCCACCGCTACCTCCTCGACACCGACCCCCGCTACGCGGCCACCGTCACCCGAGGTGAGAACACCGTGCACGAGCCGACAGGGACGGGCGCCGCGGACGGCTTCGACGCCGCCGGGGACGCGGGGGTCGTGGACGGGGAGGGGGTGCGGTCGTGAGCGCGGAGATCCTGCCGGTGGCGTCGCCCGCGCAGGTGCGGGCGTACGCGCGGCGGCTGGTGCTGCGGTATCCGCGGGCGCTCGCGGGCGCTCTGGCGCTGCACGCGCTCGCGGCCGCCGCCGGGCTCGTCGCGCCGCGCCTGCTCGGCGACCTCGTCGAGGACGTCGCGGACGGACGCGCGGACGTCGACACCGCGGGGATCGCGATCGCCGTGTTCGTCGTCGTCCAGGGGGTGCTGAACCGGTACGCGCACCTGCAGTCGGCGAAGCTCGGCGAGCGGGTCCTCGCGCGGCTGCGGGAGGAGTTCGTGCGGCGGGTGCTGCGGCTGCCGCTGTCGGCGGTGGAGCGCGCGGGCACCGGCGACCTGGTGACGCGCGCGTCGCGGGACGTCGACACGCTCGCGACGTCCGTCCGGTACGCGATGCCCGAGACGCTGATCGCCGTGGTCGTCGTGACGCTGACGGCAGGTGCGCTGGTGCTGAACGGCCCGCTGGTCGCGCTGCCGTGCCTGGTGTCGGTGCCGCTCCTGTGGGCGGTGACCCGCTGGTACCTGCCGCGCGCCCGCGCGGGCTACCTGCGGGAGAACGCGGCGTACGCGCGGATCGCCGACGGCCTCGCCGAGACCGTGCACGGCGCGCGGACGGTCGAGGCGCTGGGGCTGGCGGAGCGGCGGCGCGCGCGGGGGGACGACGACATCGCCGCGGCGTTCGAGGTCGAGCGGTACACGCTGCGGCTGCGCACGGTGCTGTACCCGGTGATCGAGTTCGGGTTCGTGCTGCCGGTCGCGGCGACGCTGCTCTGCGGCGGCCTGCTGTACGTCAACGGGCACGCGTCGCTCGCGCAGGTGACGGCGGCGACCCTGTACGTGCAGCAGCTGAGCGGGCCGGTGGAGACGCTGCTGTCGTGGCTGGACGAGCTCCAGCTCGGCGGCGCGTCGCTGGCGCGGGTGCTGGGCGTGGCCGACGTCCCGCCGGACCGGGTCCCGCACGGCCGCGAGCCCGGCGGCGAGCGGATCACCGCACGCGACGTCCGGTACGCGTACCGGGACGGGCGGGACGTCCTGCACGGCGTGGACCTCGACCTGCGGCCGGGGGAGCGGCTCGCGGTGGTCGGGCCGAGCGGCGCCGGGAAGTCGACGCTGGGGCGGCTGCTCGCCGGGATCGACGGGCCCCGCACCGGGGAGGTCGCGGTCGGCGGCGTCCCGCTGGTCGGGCTTCCGCTCGACGACCTGCGCGGCCACGTCGCTCTGGTCACTCAGGAGCAGCACGTGTTCCGCGGGACGCTGCGCGACAACCTCGCGATGGCCCGCCCGGACGCGTCCGACGACGACCTGCGGCGCGTCCTGGCGGCCGTCGAGTGGGACGGCCCCGGCCTGGACGCCGAGGTCGGTTCGGGCGACGCGGCGCCGTCCCCGGCGCGGGCGCAGCAGCTCGCGCTGGCGCGGCTCGTCCTCGCGGACCCGCACACGCTCGTCCTGGACGAGGCGACGTCGCTGCTCGACCCGCGCGCGGCCCGCCGCCTGGAGCGTTCGCTGGCGGCGGCCATGGACGGGCGGACGGTCGTGGCGATCGCGCACCGCCTCCACACCGCGCACGACGCGGATCGTGTCGCGGTGGTGGAGGACGGGCGCATCGCCGAGCTCGGAACCCACGACGAGCTGCTCGCACAGAACGGGTCCTACGCCGCCCTGTGGGCGTCCTGGCACAGCTCCTAGCGCTTTACCTCGCCAGGGCGTTCTTGAGCCAGTCGACCTGGAGGTGCAGGAGGTTCTCCGCGACGACCTCCTGCGGGGTCATGTGCGTGACGCCCGACAGCGGCAGCACCGTGTGCGGGCGGCCCGCCGCGAGGAGCGCCGACGACAGCCGCAGCGTGTGCGCCGCGACCACGTTGTCGTCCGCGAGCCCGTGAATGATCATCAGCGGGCGCTCCAGCTTCCCGGCCATCTCGACGAGGGAGTTCGCCGCGTAGTTCTCCGGCTCCTCGTCGGGGTGGCCCAGGTACCGCTCGGTGTAGTGGGTGTCGTACAGCTTCCAGTCGGTGACGGGCGCGCCCGCGATGCCCGCGTGGAACACGTCCGGGCGCTTGAGGACGGCCAGTCCCGCGAGCCATCCGCCGAACGACCAGCCGCGGACGCCGACCCGGTCGAGGTCGAACGCGGCCGGGTGCAGCCGCGCCGCCTCGATCAGCGCGGCGATCTGGTCCTCCAGGACGGGCTCGACGAAGTCACCGCGCACCGCGCGCTCCCACGCGGGCCCGCGCCCGGGCGTCCCGCGCCCGTCCGCGACGACGACGGCGAAGCCCTGGTCGGCGAGCCACTGCGCCTCGCAGTACGCCCGCTGGACGGCGAGGACGCGCTGCGCGTGCGGGCCGCCGTAGGGGTCCATCAGGACCGGCAGCCGGCCGTGGCCGGGCTCCCACCCGGTCGGCAGCAGCACCGCCGTGCGGACCTCCCGGTCCCCGGCGCGGATCAGCTCGACCCGCGGCGTGATCACCGGCGTCTCGGCGAACGACGCGACCGGATGGGTCCCGGCGGGGCCGCGGACCTCGATCTCCGACCCCGGACGGTCCAGCCGCGCACCCGTCACGACCGTCACCGCGCCGGACCTGACGCCCCCGAAAACCCCCCGGCCCTGCGTGATTCTCGTCACGTCGCCGCCGTCGAGGGAGTAGAGGTGCACCTCCGTGGGCTCCTCCGACGCGGTGAACAGGATCGAGTCGCCCTCGACCCCGAGGATCGACCGCACCTGCAGCCCGCCCGGCGTCACCGGCTCCCCGCCGATCGTGATCCGCCGCGTGTCGGTCGTCCGGTCCTCGGTGACCCACACGAGTTCGCCGGCGCCCGTCCGCGCGGGCAGCCCCGGCACGATCTCCGTCCACACCGGGTCGTGCTCGTTGTGCAGCAGCGACGTCTCCCCGTTGGACGGGTCCACCCGCAGCACCCGCTGGGACCGCTGGTCGCGCGGCTGCACCACGATCAGCAGGCCGTGCCGGTCCCACGTCGCGTTCACCACGTACGGGAACTCGCCGCGGTCCCACGCGACCGCCAGCCGCCCGCCGTCCACCTTCAGCAGCACCAGCGAGACCAGCGCGTTCGGGGTCCCGGCGGCCGGGTAGGCGATCTCCGCGGGCGGCGCGTCCGGGTTCGCCGGGTCGGCGATGTGCCAGCGCTGCACCGGCGTCTCGTCGACCCGCGCCGCCAGCACCGTCCCGCCGTCCGGTGACCACCAGTGGCCGCGCATCCGGCCCATCTCCTCGGCCGCGACGAACTCCGCGAGCCCGTACGACACCTGCTCCGACTCCGGACGGACGAGCGCCCGGTCGTCGCTCCCGTCCATCTCGATCACCCGCAGGGTGCGGCCCGACACGTACGCGACGCGCCGCCCGGCCGGGTCCGGCCGCGGGTCGAACACCGGCGCCGCCGCGGGCAGCTCCCGCACCTCCCCGCCGAGCAGGTCGGCGACGTACAACTGCCCGCCGAGCGTGAACACCGCCCGCCGCACGTCCCGGTCGACGGCGTACCCGACGATGCCTCCGGCCTGCTCGCGGGCCCGTTCCCGGCGCGCCCGCTCCGCCGCGGGCAGGTCCTCCTCGCCGGGCACGTCCAGCGCGGCGGGGTCGGCGACGAGCCGCTCCTCGCCCGTCGTCACGTCCAGCGTCCACAGGCAGGTGACGGGGTCGTCGCCGGCCCGGGTGCGCAGGAACACGACGCGCGACTCGTCCGGGGCGATCTGGAAGGCGCGCGGGACGCCGAGGGAGAAGCGTCGGGTGCGGGCGCTCTGCCGCGGATAGCTGATGCTCATGGGAATCGAGTCTGCCAGCCTGATCGTTGGAGAAGTGACGGCGCGCGTGCCCCGCGCACCCCTATGATCACGGGTCGTCGCCTCGTGGGCGGTTAACGACCCCTTCCCGGGTCCTCGCTCGCGTAAGCTCAAAGCTTCCCCAAGCACTTGTTGTCGTCGCGGGCGGTGAGGAGAGGTCAATGTCGGAGCTGCAGCCGGGGGATCCCCGGCGGCTGGGCTCGTACGAGGTGGTCGAGCGCCTCGGCGAGGGCGGCCAGGGGGTGGTCTACCTCGGCGTCGACGCCTCCGGGAACCAGGCCGCGATCAAGCTGCTGCGGACCGACCTGGCCGCGGACGCCTCGGCCCGGAACCGGTTCGTCCGCGAGGCCCAGGCCGCCAAGCAGGTCGCGCGGTTCTGCACGGCGCAGGTCCTCGAGGCCGACGTCGTGGGCGATCAGCCGTACATCGCGAGCGAGTACGTGCCCGGCCCGTCCCTGTACAAGCAGGTGACGGAGAGCGGCCCCATCACCGGCGCCGCCCTCGAGCGGCTCGCGATCGGCACGCTCACCGCCCTCACCGCGATCCACCAGGCCGGCATCGTCCACCGCGACTTCAAGCCGCACAACGTCATCATGGCCCCGGACGGCCCCCGCGTGATCGACTTCGGTATCGCGCGGGCCCTCGACACCGGCCAGACGAACGCGACGAAGGCGATCGGCACCCCGTCCTACATGGCCCCCGAGCAGGTCGCGGGCGCGACCCTCACCGAGGCCGTGGACGTCTGGGCGTGGGCGACCACGATGGTGTTCGCCGCGACCGGGCGCCCCCCGTTCGGCGACGACACGGTCGTCGCGGTCATCAACCGGGTCATGCACGAGCCCCCGTCCCTCGAGGGCGTCCCGCGGGACCTGCACCCCATGATCTCCGCGTGCCTGGCCAAGGAGCCCGCCCAGCGCCCGACGGCCCAGCAGCTGATGATGACCCTCATCGGCGGCGCGAACCCGAACACCCCGATGGCGGCGGGCCAGACCCGCATGGACGACCCGACGCAGGCGACGTCGATGCTCGCCGAGGGCTCCACCCTGGCCGCGGGCATGGGCGTCGCGGGCATGGGCGCGATGGGCGCCCACCGCGTCTCGCCCGCCGACTACACCGGCGACCTCCCGCCCGCCCAGGGCTACACCGGCGCGCACCGCGGCGGCCCGCACTACGACGACTACGACGACTTCGAGCCCGAGCGCCGCTCCAAGGCCCCGATCGTCGCGGGCGTCGCCGTCATCGCGATGCTCGCCGTCATCGTGGGCGTCTTCATGGCGAGCCGCGGCGGCGACGGCGAGACGAACCTCCCGGTCCAGCCGACGACCTCCGAGGTGTCGGATACGCCCACCACGGACGAGCCGACGCAGCAGGAGCCCACCTTCAGCGAGGAGCCGACCACCGAGGCGCCCCGGACGTCCGAGGCACCGCGGACCTCCGAGGCCCCGCAGACCTCCCAGGCTCCGACGCCCAGCGGCGGCACCGGCGGCGGCGGTGGCGGCGCAGGCGACGATGACGACGACAACCCGCCGACCGACCCTCCGCCGAGCAACACGCCGACGCCCAACGACACCCCGACGGGCGGCGGTGGCGGCGGCGGAGGCGGCGGCCTGGGCCCCAACTGACGGGCCCCGACTGACGGGCCCCGACTGATCGTCGTCCGGCCTGGTGAGGGTTCGAACGGAACGCCTGTGACCCCGTCCGGCTCGTGCCGGGCGGGGTTCCGGCGTTCCCGGGGCGCGGGGAGCACGTCCGCGCGGTGGCGGATCCGTGGATTCGGGGTCCGATGGAGGGCGGTCATCGCCGGTGGGGCGCGGGCTGAGTAGGCTCATTACCCATGAAGGAGCCGCGGATCCTGTTCGTCCATGCCCATCCGGACGACGAGTCCATCGGGACCGGGGCGACCATGGCCAAATACGCCGCCGAGGGCGCCCACGTCTGTCTCGTCACCTGCACGCTCGGTGAGGAGGGCGAGGTGATCCCGGAGGAGCTGCGCCATCTGGCGCCCGACAAGGAGGATCGCCTCGGCGAGTACCGGATCGGGGAACTCGCGGAGGCGTGCGCGGCGCTCGGGGTGACCGACCACCGGTACCTGGGCGGGCCGGGGCGGTGGCGCGACTCGGGGATGATGGGCACCGCGGCGAACGACCACCCGCGGAGCTTCTGGCGCGCGGACGTGGACGAGGCGGGCGCCGAACTGGCGAAGGTCGTCCGGGAGGTCCGGCCGCACGTGATCGTCACCTATGACGAGCGCGGCAACTACGGGCATCCGGACCACATCCAGGCGCACCGGGTGGCGTGGCGCGCGTTCGAGCTGGCGGCCGACCCCGCCCACGAGGACGGCGCCGAGCCGTGGCGGGCCGCGAAGTTCTACGCGTACGCGACGCCGCGCACGGTGCTGGCGCGGGCGATCGCGGTGATGCGGGAGGCGCGGCTGCCGTTCGCGCGCGTGGCGGGTCTCGACGAGCTGGGATCGGGCGTCCCGGACGACCAGGTCACCACGGTCGTGGACGCGCGGGCGCACCTGCCGGCGAAGCTCGCGGCGCTGCGGGCGCACCGGACGCAGATCGTGGTGGCGCCCGAGCAGGTGGGGCCGTTCTTCGCGCTGTCGAACAACCTGGGGCAGCAGGCGTTCGGCACCGAGTACTTCATCCTGCAGGCGGGCGAGCCGGGGCCGCTCGGGCCGGGCCGCCGGGAGCGGGACCTGTTCGCCGGGCTCGCGGACGCGGCGGGCTGACCCGCTGGATACCCTGGCGCCCGTGGAGAACGACGAGACCGAGACCGAGTCGCCGGCCGAGGCGGTCGTGTCCGCCCTGGCGTACGTGATGCTCGCGGTGCTCGGCGCCGTGTACGGGCTCGTCGGCTCGTTCGTCCAGGACTGGACGGTGCGCGGGGTCCCGGTCGCGTCGATCGTGCTCGTCGTGGTGCTGTTCGCGCTGGTGCGGTCCGCGGGCTGGGGGATGGGCGGACGGACGGGCGCGGTGATCCCCGCGTTCCTGTGGCTGATCGTGGTGTTCGTGATGTCGCTGCAGCGTCCGGAGGGCGATCTGGTGGTGCCGGCGACGATCGCGGGCTACGTGTACATCATCGGGGGCCTGCTGGCGGCGGTGTTCGGGGTGATGCGGGTCCCGCCGTCCGGGCGGTCGGGGCAGTGGCTGCTGAGGGGCGCCGCCCGTACCCGCGGGTAGGGTGCTGACGCTGTGGGCGATGAACGTGGCGAGGGCGTCGATCCGGCGCTGTTCCGTGCGGTGGTGGGCCGGTTCGCGACCGGCGTGGCGATCGTGACGACGGTGTCCGCCGACGGCGCCGACCACGCGATGACCGTGAACGCGTTCACGTCGGTGTCGCTGGAGCCGCTGCTGGTGATGTTCTGCGCGGAGAAGCTCGCGCGGTTCCACGACGTGGTGCTGGAGACGGGCCGGTGGGCGGTGTCGGTGCTGCCCGAGGACATGCGGGACGCGTCGCAGTGGTTCGCGACGCGGGGCCGGACGCTGGACGGGCAGCTGCTGGGCTGGGCGCACACGCGCGGGCCCGCGACCGGCACGCCGATCCTGTCGCGGGCCGTGGCGGCCGTCGAGTGCCGGACCCACGCCGTCCACGACGGCGGTGATCACACCATCGTGGTCGGGGAGGTCGTCGGCCTGGACGTCCCGGATCCGGAGGGGCGCCCGCTGATCTTCTATGAGGGCGCCTACCGCACCCTGGACTGACCGGCCGGGACGGTCTCGGACGCCGCGGCGGGCGCGGCGGCGCGGCGGTGCCCCTTCACGCCGAGGCAGGCGGCGGCGCCGAGCAGGACGACGGCGATCGGCACGGCCACCGTGGGGACCATCGCGTCGGTGAACCCGTGCCCGAACACCTGCGCGGCGAGGTCCTGGACGCGTCCGGCGACGTCCGGCGGGAGACCGGCGGGCGCCTGGTGGGCGCCGGTCTGGCCGGCGCCGACCTCAAGGCCGCCCTCGGCGGCGTTCGCGAAGCCGTCGACGAACCCTGCGCGGGCGTCCGGCGGCAGTGCCGCGGCGCGCTGCGCCGCCTCCTCCTGCAGGGCGGCGGCGAGCCGGTTCTGCATGACCGCGCCGACGGCGGCGCCGCCGAGCACCGAGCCCATCTGCCGGATCGTGTTGTTGACGCCGGAGGCGGCGCCCGCCAGGTGCGGCGGCACGTTGCGGGTCGCCTCGGTGGCCATCGGCGCGAACACGCCGCCGACGCCGAGCCCGGTGAGGACGAGCGGCGCGATGAACGCCGTCCAGTCCGTGGCGACGTCCGCGACGGCGACCAGCCACAGCATGCCGAGCGCGTAGAGGGTGAGGCCCGTCATGAGGATGAACTTGCCGCCGATGCGGTCGGACAGGCGGCCCGCGAACGGGGCGAGGAACATCGACACGACCGACGACGGCGCCATGACGAGCCCCGCCTTGAGCGCGCTGAACTCCAGCACGGACTGCAGGTAGATCGTCATCGGCAGGAACATCCCGACCATGCCGACGGACACGGCCGCGCCCACCAGGTTCAGGATCGTGAAGTTGCGGTCGCGGAACAGCGAGAACGGCACGAGCGGCTCGCGGTCCTGCCGTCCCCGCTGGTGCAGCACGAACACGGCGAACAGGACGGCCCCGGCGGCGAGGAGCCCCCAGATCCGCGCGTCCCACCCGAACTTCTCGCCCTCGGTGAGCGCGAACACGAAGCAGAACAGCGCGGCGGACGCGAGCAGCACGCCCGGGACGTCGAACCGGTGCCGGACGCCGGGGGTGTGCGGCGGCAGGATCGGGATCGCGAGCGCCAGCACGAGGATCCCGATCGGCAGGTTCACGAAGAAGATCCACCGCCAGTCGAGGGTGGTGACCAGCAGCCCGCCGACGGTCGGTCCCGCGATCGTGGACACCCCGGCGACCGCGCCCCAGACGCCGAGCGCCGCGCCGCGCCGTTCCGGCGGGAACACGTTGATGATGATCGACATCGTCTGCGGCATCAGCAGCGCGGCGCCGAGGCCCTGCACGGCGCGGGCTGCGATCAGCTGCGCCGGGTCCTGCGCGACGCCGCACACGAGGCTGGCCAGCGTGAACACCACGACGCCGGCGATGAACAGGTTCTTCTTGCCCCACAGGTCGCCGAGCCTGCCCGCGGTGATCAGCAGGACGGCGAGCACGAGGATGTAGGCGTTGACGACCCACAGGACCTGGTCCAGCGAGGCGTCCAGCTTGTCGATCATGCTCGGGATCGCGATGTTCACGATCGTCAGGTCGAGCAGCGTCATGAAGAAGCCGAGGGACAGGGTGAGCAGGATCGCCCACGGGTTGCCGCGCCACCTGCTCACTCGGTCCCCCTCGTCGCGTCGGAGTCGGTCCAGGCGATCCGGCCGGACTCCAGGTCGCCGGCGAGCGCGCGGACGTGGTCGAGCTCGGCGCGCACCCGCGCGATCGTCAGCTCCTGGTCGAGCAGCTTGTAGCGTTCGAGGCCGTTCTTGCGCAGCGCCTCGTAGGCGGTCTCGTTCGCGGCGAGGAGCGCCTCCAGGGCCACGGTGCGGCTGCGCAGCAGCCGCGCGACCTCTGCGGGGGAGAGCAGGTTCGCGAACGCCAGCGCGGTGCCGAGGGCCGGGAACTCCTCGGTCGGCTTGGCGAACAGTTCCGCGAGCCGGTTGTGGGCGGCGTCCCGTCCGGCGGTGGTGACGGCGTAGACGGTGCGTTCGGGACGGCGGCCCTCGCGGGACGTCTCGAGCGGCTCGACGAGTCCGGCGGCGGCGAGCCGGTCGACGGTGTGGTACAGCGAGCCGGGCGTGATCTTGACGGCGGCGTCGTAGTGGCAGGTGCGGATGCGCTGCTGCATCTCGTACGGGTGCATGGGCCCGTCGCACAGCATCCGCAGCACGGTCAGCGCCGGCGCGGTGAGCGGTTTCGGCATGGTCGGTGCCTCATTGATTCGTCCAAATTAGTCCGCTCAGACTAATCCAACGCGGAGCACCGTGGGAGCGAATCGAAGAAACCCGACATGTCCGCCCGGCGAACGCCGTGTCGGCGAACGCCTGTCAGCGGACGGCGTCCACGGTGTTCGAGCCGCCGTGGCGGGCCACGTACTCCCCGATCCGGTCCTCGCGGACGGCCGCGAACAGCTCCGCCGCACCGGCGTGGTCGAGCAGGATCACGCTCTGGTCGCCCCGGGCCGCGGGACGGTCGACGGGCGTGGTCACGTACTCCAGCGTGCCGACGTCCAGCAGCCGCGTCGCGAGCTTGCGCAGCGTCGCCGCCGACACCGTCTCGTCCACGGTGACCGCGCCGGTGACCGCCCGGATGAACCGGTCGATCTTGATGGGGTTCCGGGTGTCGAGGGCCTTGCCCGCGAGGGCCTCCAGGAACGCCTGCTGGCGCTTGATCCGGTCCAGGTCGCCGTTCGGCAGGTTCACCCGCTGCCGGACGAAGTCGAGGGCCTCGACCCCGTCGAGGTGCTGGGTCCCGGCCTCCCACGCGCGCTGGTGCTTGGGGTCGTAGGTGTCCTGGGTGATCGTGACGGTCACGCCGCCGAGCGCGTCGGTCATCTCCACGAAGCCGCCGAAGTCCAGGGCCGCGTAGTGGTCGATCCGGACGCCGGTGAGGGTCTCCACCGTGCGGATCAGCAGCCGCGGCCCGCCGTAGGCGAACGCCGCGTTGATCTTGTCGGTGCCGTGGCCGGGGATCGGCACCCAGCTGTCGCGCGGGATCGCCACCACCGACACCCGGTCGCCGCTCTCCGCCAGGTGGACGATCATGAGCGCGTCCGCGCGGGCGCCCATCGACGGGATGTCGTCGCGCCGGTCGGAGCCGATCAGCAGCCAGTTCTCGCCGCGCCCGGTGGCGGCCGGGCGGTCGCCGGACGTCGGCAGCGCCCCCGCGACCCGGTCGACCTGACCGTTGTAGGAGTGCTGCAGCGCGTACGCGCCGCCGACGACCGCCAGCAGCAGGACGAGCGCCGCGCCGCCGCAGCCGATCAGGATGCGGCGCCGGCGCCGGTCGCGCGGGTTCGTGCCCGCGGCGTCCTTGTCGTCCGTCTGGGGGGCTCCCTGCGCAGTGTCGTCCTGCTGGGGCGGCGTGGGCTGCATGGGGCCACCCTGGGCCGTGCGCCGCGCGCGCGCCGACGCGGCATGCGGACGAAAACCGACTCTTTGCCGATCCCGGGGTTTCCGATGGGACCGAGGAAGGCCATGGGCCGCCGCCGGGCGCCGTTGACCGGCGACGGCCCCGTATGGGGAGTGCCCCGCTCAGCGGGTCGCCGTGCTCAGCCCTTGAGGGCGATCTCCAGCTGGTCCAGCGCCCAGTCCAGGTCGGCGCGTTCGATGACCAGCGGCGGCGCGAGGCGGAGCGTGGTGTCGTGGGTCTCCTTGGCGAGGACGCCGAGCCCCATCAGCCGCTCGCTGACCGGGCGGGCCTTCCCGTGCAGCTCGACGCCCGCCCACAGCCCGCGGCCGCGCACCTCGCGGACGAGATCGCCCGAAAGCCCGCCGAGCCGCTCGTGCATGTGGGCGCCGAGCGTCCTGGAGCGTTCCTGGTACTCGCCCGTCCGGAGCATCGCGACGACCTCGCGGCCGATGGCGCACGCGAGCGGGTTGCCGCCGAACGTCGAGCCGTGCTGGCCGGGCTTGAACACGCCGAGGACGTCCGCGTCCGCGACGACCGCCGACACCGGCATGATCCCGCCCCCGAGCGCCTTGCCGAGGACGTACACGTCCGGGACGACGTCCTCGTGCTCGACCGCGAACGTGGTGCCGGTGCGGCCGAGGCCCGACTGGATCTCGTCGGCGATCATCAGCGAGCCGTTCGCCGTGCACAGCTCCCGGACGGCGCGCAGGAACCCGCTCGGGGGGACGTTCACGCCGGCCTCGCCCTGGATCGGCTCGACCAGCACGCCGACGGTCTCCTCGTCCATCGCCGCCTTGAGGGCCTCGACGTCGCCGTAGGGGACGGTGCGGAAGCCGGGCGTGTACGGGCCGTAGGAGTCGCGGGCGTCCGGGTCGGTCGAGAAACTGATGATCGTGGTCGTCCGGCCGTGGAAGTTGCCCTCGAACGTGATGATGTTCGCCCGGTCGGCGGGGACGCCCCGCACCTCGTACCCCCACTTGCGGGCGGTCTTCAGCGCGGTCTCGACGGCCTCGGCGCCGCTGTTCATCGGCAGCACCATGTCCTTGCCGCACAGGTCGGCGAGCTCGGTCACGAACGGGCCGAACTGGTCGTGGTCGAAGGCGCGGCTGACCAGCGTCACCCGGTCGAGCTGCCGCCGCGCGGCCTCGGTGAGGCGCGGGTTGCGGTGCCCGAAGTTGACGGCCGAGTACGCGGCCAGCATGTCCAGGTAGCGGCGCCCCTCGACGTCGGTCACCCACGCGCCCTCGGCGGTGGAGACGGCGATCGGCAGCGGGTGGTAGTTGTGCGCGCTGTGCTCTTCCGACAGCGCCCGCAGCTTCTCGGTCGGCGTCACGACGCTCCTTCGGGGCTCGGGCCCCGGCCGGTCGGGCCGGGGGCAACGCTGAACACCGGACGGGACGGGCCCGGTGCCGAGGGGGGAGGACCGGACGGGACGGGTGGCCGGCGGTCCGTTCCACAGCGTATGTTCGGGACCAAGCGCCGACCAGTGACGAAAACCGACTTAGGGGGTGTTGTTTGTTGCGTCTTGACGAGATCGACCGGCGGATCGTTGCGCGCCTCCTCGAGGACGGCCGCGCCTCCTACGCGCAGATCGGCGACCGGGTCGGGCTGTCGGCCCCGGCGGTGAAGCGGCGCGTCGACCGGCTCCGCGCGGACGGCGTCATCACCGGCTTCGCCGCCGTCGTCGACCCGGCCGCCGTCGGCTGGACGACCGAGGCGTTCATCGAGATCTTCTGCACCGGCGCGACGTCCCCCGAGGAGATCCACTCGAGCGTCCGCGGCCACCCCGAGGTCGTCGCGGCCTACACGATCAGCGGGGACGCCAGCGCGCTCGTCCACGTGCGGGCCCGCGACATCCAGCACCTGGAGCAGACGCTCGAGCGGCTCCGCCGGGAGGACAACATCACCGCGACGAAGACGTCGATCGTCCTGTCGCGGCTGATCGGGCACCCGTTCGACGCGCCGTCCGGCCGTCCCGACCCTGCCGGGACACCGGCGGTTACCGGACAGTAGGCTGCCGGTCATGGAGTTCGCGACCGCTGACCTCATCGACGACTTCGGGGACGAGCTGCGCAGCTGCGAGACGCAGTTCCGCCAGTACGGGGGCCGCACGCGGTTCGCCGGGCCCGTCTCGACCGTCCGCTGCCACCGCGACAACGGCCTGGTCAAGAAGCTGCTGAACACCCCCGGCGAGGGCCGGGTGCTCGTCGTGGACGGCGGCGGCTCGCTCGCCTCCGCGCTGATGGGCGACCTGATCGCGGCCGCCGCGGTCGAGCACGGCTGGGCCGGCGTGGTGATCAACGGTGCGGTGCGGGACGTCGCCGCGCTGCGCGGGCTCGACCTCGGCGCGAAGGCGCTCGGCTCGAACCCGCGCAAGAGCGCCAAGGACGCCGCCGGGGACGTGGACGTCCCGGTGACGTTCGGCGGCGCGGAGTTCCGGCCCGGCGACTGGCTCTACAGCGACGAGGACGGCATCGTCGTCGCGTCGCGGAACGTCCTCGGCTGAGGCCGGGGCACGCGCCATGATCACTGGCGCGACCTGCCAGAACGAACCGGACAAGATCGTCTAAGTCCTCCATAGGACCTGGAAGCGCGCGTATCTACCGTCGCAGTACCCCCGTGCGACAGGAGTGAGATGCGCGCCAAGAACGCTCTCGTGGTGCCCGCGGCCGCGGCGATGCTGCTCGCGGGCCTCGCGGCCGCCCCGGCCGCCGCGGAGCCGGGCCCCTCGGGACCCGAACCCGCAGTGAACCCGTGGCAGATGCGGCACTGGCCGCAGACACAGCCGTGGCAGCGTCCCGAGCCGTCCCCGCGGACGTTCGCCGCGACCGCCGGCCCGCGGCCCATCGACCCGCAGAACTACGAGCTCCCCGACACGATGACCTGGGACGACTACAGGTCCGTCCCCGGGACCTCGTGGGCCGACCCGTCCCGCGAGGGGTCCATCAAGAACTTCAAGGGCGCGGTCGTCCTCGTCGACTACCCGAACCAGCCGTTCGTCGTCACGCAGCCGAAGAACTCGTCCGTCTTCGGCAACCCGAACCTGGTCGGCGACGTCCCGCGCGAGGACGTCGCCCAGTTCTACGAGAACTTCCTGAACAAGCCGCAGGACCTCAACCACGGCCACACCCTCCACGAGTACTGGATGGAGGACTCCGGTGGCCGCTACGGGGTCGACCTCACGGCCTTCGGCGCCTACCGGATGCCCGCGAAGGACCACGAGTACGGCATCGACGACCGGATGCAGAAGGGCAACGGCTGCCCCGAGGGCGACACCTGCAACCGCGACCTGCGCACCGACGCCCGCGCCGCGTGGGTCGCGGACGTCGGCGAGAAGACGGCGGCGGAGTTCGACTTCGTGTTCTACCTCTCCGCCGGTCAGGATGAGTCGTCCACCTGGCAGGAGTTCGGCGAGATGAAGTTCGGCACGAAGGAGCAGGTGCCGGACCCGTGGGGCCCGGACGACCCGAAGCTGCCGAACTGGGTCGACACCCGCTACATCCCCTGGACGTCCTGGCAGGCCGGCTCGACGATCTGGCCGAACGCCACCCGCGGCAGCTCCACGCAGGCCGAGAGCTCCGGCATGGGCGTGTTCGCGCACGAGTTCAGCCACATCCTGGGCATCGGCGACAACTACAACAACCCGTACGGCGACCCGCCGCGCCGCGCGTTCAGCGGCCCGTGGGACATGCTGAGCCGCGGCAGCTTCAACGGGCCGGGCGGCCCGCACGCCCGCTGGACCATCCCGGCGACCGGCGCGTCCATGGGCGCCCAGCACATGCTGCGCAACAAGCTCGAACTCGGCATCGTCGACCCGTCCAAGGTCCTGCAGATCGACCGCGAGACGCTCGCCGCGCGGGGCATGGTCGTCGCGAAGATCACCGCGCGCGCCGCCGAGCCGGGCGAGAACGCCCTCGCGGGCGTCAACCTCAAGCTCGGCGCGGGCGGCGACAAGAGCCCCGGGTGCGACACCGGCACCGACCCGATGTGCGACGGCGGCGGCTACGACAACTACACCGTCGAGGTCGTCGACCGCATGGGCTTCGACTCCTTCACCCCCGACTCCGGCGTCCTCCTGGCCAAGACCAAGGACGAGGACGACTCCCCGTTCATCTGGGTGAAGGACGCGAACCCGCAGGACATCGACAAGGTCGACTTCGTCCTCCCGGACGGGACGAAGAAGAAGATGACGATCGGCGACTACCGGCAGCTCTCGGACGCCCTCTTCCACGCGGGCACGGACTCCGGCAGCGAGTTCGAGTACGTCGACGAGGCGAACCGCCTGCACTTCTACGTCCTCGACCTCGAGCGCGACGAGGACGGCGTCCTGTCGTACACGGTCGGGATCCGGTCCCTCGACGACGCCGCCCCGCGGCGGCGCGGCGTCAAGGTCGACTCCGGCAAGGCGAGCCGCGAGGCCGGCGGCTGGCTGAAGTGCACGATGGAGGTCCACAACCGGGGCAAGGGCGGCACCGGCGTCCACGGCTCCGACGTGTTCCGCCTGGCGGCCGCGGTGGACGGCGGCGGCTGGCAGGTGCGGCTGCCGAACGAGCTCGCCACCGCCCGCGACCGGCACAGCACCTGGGTCGAGGTGTGGGCGAAGCCCGGCCCGGACGCCGAGCGCAAGGCCAGGCTGCGGCTGACCGGCACCTCCGAGAGCGACCCGAACGTGTCCGACTCCGGGACGTGCCGCCTTCGCTGACGTCCCCCTCCCCGGCGGGCCCGGGGCACCGCGACCTCCGCGCGGCGCCCCGGGCCCGCCCGCGTCCGGGCGCCCGGGTAATGCCGAACGCACCGAAAGTTGCCCCCGCATGGTGATGTCGCGCCCGCCCGCCGCCCGCGCCCTCGGTTACGTTGCCGAACGTGATGATCTTTCAGCGAGCGACGACGGCCCGCGCGGCCGGGATCCCACTGGCGGCGCTGGCCGCGATCGTCCCCGGCGCCGTCCACGCCCCCGCCCGCGCGGCGGCCGCCCCCGACCGCGGCGACGTCGCCCTGCGCCACGCCGCGACCTCCGCCTCCGCCCTCCGCGCCCTCGACGGCCGCCTCCGGCGCAGCGGCGTCAACGCGGTGCTGCGCGCGTCCGGCGCCCGCAAGCTGGGCAAGGACCGGTGCGGCAAGGCCGCCGCCGTGCCGCCCGGCTCCCTCGCGTACTGCTTCGACCGCAAGGACTCCCGCACGAAGACCTGGGTTCCGCAGGGCGTCACCACCGTGTCGGACGCCGTCGCCGACGAGGACTGGAACGGCGACCACCCGATGCTCGTGTCGTGGCACGGCGGCGAGAGCGTCCGCGTCACGTTCGTCGACCCCGACCGCCGCACCTACCGGCACGTCCTGCTCGTCCAGCCCGTCCAGAAGGGCGGACGGGCCACGTTCGGCGACATCGACATCCACGCGGGCGGGATCGCCTGGTTCGAGAACCGGCTCTACGTCGCCGACACCACCCGCGGGTTCCGCGTGTTCGACATGACGCGGATCTACGACCTGGGGTCGAGCGAGTCCGGTTCGACGAAGCGGCCCGGACGCGTCGGCCTGCACGGCAGCACCTACTACGGGCACGGCCACCGCTACGTGATGCCGCAGGTCGCGACCTGGCGGTACGTCGGGGGCCGCGCGCCGTCGGGCACCTGCCGGGGCGAGGGCCCGCTGCGCACGTCCTGGACCGCCGTCGACCGCACCGCGTGGCCCCCGTCCCTCATCGCGGGCGAGTACTGCAAGGACGAGAAGCCGCGCGGCCGCGTCGCGGTCTGGCCGCTGCGCGAGGGCGCCGGCCCGGTGTCGTCCGGCGGCGTCGCCCGCGCGAGCCTGGTCGCGTCCATGCCCGACGACCAGATCCAGGGCGCCGTCCGGACGAACGGCTACTGGTGGTTCACCCGCGGCCGCGGCCGCGGCGAGCGCGGCGAGATGCTCGTGACCCGCGCCGACCTGTTCGGCGGCTGGGACGACGTCACCCGCCACACCATCTCCCACGGCCCCGAAGACCTCTCCTGCCACCGCGGCGCCCGCCGCATCTGGACGGTCGCCGAGTACGCGGGCCGCCGCGCCCTCTGGGGCCTCCCCGCGAGCGCCTGCCACTGATCAGACCCGGACGGGCGCCCGCTCGGGCTCGGCGACGGCGTCCCGGCGCCGCACCTGGCCCAGCGCGACCGCACCGAGCGCGAGAACGCCCAGGCCCGCGCCGATCCACGCCGTGGACGCGTACCCGCCGCCCGCGCCGATCGCGAGGCCGCCCAGCCACGGGCCCGCCGTGATCCCGACGTTGAACGCGGCGACGTTCCCCGCCGCGACCAGCGTGGCCGCACCGTCCACCATCCCGAACGCCCGCGTGTTCAGCGCCGGGTTCGTCGCGAACCCGACGAACCCCAGCAGGAACACGAGCGCGACCGTGGGAACCGCCGACTCCATCGCCAGCGCGAGTCCCACCGACACGACGACGAGCCCGGCGAACCCCGCGTACAGCGTCGGCACGGTCCGCGCGTCGGCCGTCCGTCCACCGATCGTGATCCCGATCAGCGCACCCGCCCCGTACAGCGCGAGCACCCCGGGCACCCACGCCTCCGCGATCCCGGTCGTGTCCGTCAGCATCGCGCCCAGGTAGCCGAACGTGACCAGCAGCCCGCCCGTCGCCAGCGACGTCGCCGCGAACGCGAGCCACAACCGCGGGACGCCCAGGGCGCGCACCTGCTCCCGCACCCGCGGGACCTCGCCCGCGGACCGTCCGCCCGGGATCGTCGCGGCGACCCCCGCCATCGCGACCACCGACATCACCGCGACCGCCCAGAACGCCGCACGCCACCCGAACTGCTGCCCCACGACCGTCCCCGCGGGCAACCCCGCGATCGTCGCGATCGTCAGCCCGCCCGCGACGACGCTCATCGCCCGTCCCCGCGCGTTCGCCGGCACCAGCTCCATGGCCGTCGCCGCCGCGACCGCCCAGAACCCGGCGTAGACGAACGCGCCCACCACCCGCGTCCCGAACAGCACCCAGTACCCGGGCGTCAACGCGCCCACCACGTGGGCGAGCGCGAACACCGCGAGGAACGCCAGCAGCGCCCGCCGCCGCGGCCACCGCAGCGTGAGGACGGCCAGCACCGGCGCCCCCACGAGCATCCCGATCGCGAACGCCGAGATCAGCAGGCCCGCGTCCGGGACCGACACCCCCAGGTCGTCCGCCATGGCGGGCAGCAGGCCCGCCAGCATCAGCTCCGACGTCCCCTGCGCGAAGATCGCCGCACCCAGCACGTACACGGCCGGTCGCATGACCGCCCTCCATTCTGAATCGATCAGTCTAAAATCGGCCCGCGAAAAACGGCGGCCGTGCCCGGCCGCCGCCCTAGATCGCGTCCATCGCGGTCGCCGCGACCGCCAGCAGCGTCGCCCGGCCGGCGCCGCCCCGCGCCGCCACCCGGATGCCGCCGACCGTCGCCGTGACGAACTCCGCGAGCACCGCCGCGTCCTTCCCGGCGTCGATCTCGCCGGACGACATGCCGGTCTCGATCGCCGCCCGCAGCGCGTCCAGCCGCCGCCGCTTGTCCCGCTCGAGCATCTCGGCGATCCCCGGGTCCCGCGGCGCGACCTCCACCATCGAGTTCACGACCAGGCACCCGAGCGGCTCGGCGTCATCGGCCTCGGCGGCGCTCTCCAGCACCGCGCGCAGCCGCTCGCGCACCGTCCGCCCGGTGTCCTCCAGCGTCTCGATCAGCCCGCCCGTCTTGATCTCCATGTACCGGGCGAGGGCCTTCTCGAACAGCTCGTGCTTGCTCGCGAACGCGTTGTAGATGCTGCTGCGCCCGAGCCCCGTCGCCTCGCACAGCTCCGCCGTCGACGTCCCGTCGTACCCGCTCGTCCAGAACGCCCGCATGGCCGCCTCGACGGCCCGCCCCTCCTCGAACATTCGCGGTCGTGCCATGCGGCGAGCGTAGCACGTTATGGACTGGCTGATCCAAAATCGTCGAGGCGCTTCCAGAGGTGGACGTCCGCATGCCCGCCCGGAATGCCCCGCGTCCGTCCGGTCTCAACGAACCCGTGCCGCCGGTAGAAGCCCGGAGCCTGGAAGACGAAGACGGCGCGGGCGGCGGATGGACGGAGGCCGAACGCAGGGATGTCGGCAGATGCCCGGACGGGTGCCGCGGTCAGTGCGGCGGAGGGAGCGGGTTCACCGCGTTGCCCAGGTCGCAGCCCGCCTCGCCCGGCATCCGCTGGATGCGCGGCGGGATCCACACGTTCGTCCCGCCGGGCGCCACACGGGCGACCGTGCAGTCGAGCGCGTCGCCGAAGTAGGGCTTGACGGTCAGGACGACGCCGACCACGCCGTCCACCGTCGGAACCGTCCCCACCTGCACTTTGATGCGGGAATCGAGGTCGAGGGACGCGACCGCCTCCCGCACCTCCGCCTCGCTCACCGTGCCGCCGTCCGGGACCCGCGGCAGCGTCTTCCCGATCTCCTCCACGGACGGGATCTCCGGATCCTCCGGCCACGGCGCGAACGTCAGCGGCGCGCCCGCCGGGCACTCGACGCCGTCCGGTTCCTCCTGCCAGTCCGTCTTCTCGGTGACCCGCAACTCGAAGCATCGCCGGACGGTGACGGTCTGCTGCTCATTCGGCCACGGCTCCGTCCCGGTCCCGGGCACGCGGACGACGACCGTCGCGCCCGCCCGCCCGTCCGGCCGCAGCCGCAGCACCTCGACACCGTCGATGTCGTCCGCGAGATGCCCGATGTCCTGTGCTGGCCGGTCCGCGGCACGGTGCAGCTTCCGCGCGACCTCGCGGGCGGTCGCGCGGGCGTCGTCGTCGGCCTGCTCCTCGGCCGACGCGACCGTGAGCCCGCAGGACGTCACGGCGAGCAGGGGCAGGAGCGGAAGGATCAGAAGTCGGCGCACGGCATCACGCTCGCAGACCGAAAACGCCTGCGATATCCGTACAAATACTCAGGTGCGGGCCGGTTCGGTGTCCCGCTCCCGCTCCGTCCCCGGCTCGTCCGGCTCCCCGTCCCGCCGCGACGGCCCCGCCGGACGCCCGCGTCCCCACGCCATCGCCGCCGCGAAGCACGCGAACGGCATCGCGGGCAGCATGTACCGGTAGTCGAAGTCCACGGTGATCGGCGGCACCGCCAGCAGCGTCACCGCCGACGCCCAGAACAGGAACGTCCGCGGGCGCGCCCGCCGCCACAGCAGGCCCGCCGCGCCCGCCAGCAGCACGACGCCCAGCACCGTCCCCGGCACCCGCACATGCTCCTGGTACCAGCGCATGACGTCCGCGTACGGGCCCACGATCCGCGTCTCCCCGGACCCGTGCGCGTACTCGCGGACGACGTCCGTCCGACGCCCCCCGCCGATCACCGGCAGATCCCGGTGCTCCCGCGTCTCGGTCGGGAAGTGGTACCGGGCCTCCGTCCCCACCGTCGGGTACCGGTCGCGATCCCACGCGAACGTCCGGACGAAGAAGTCGTACGCCACCACCCGCACGTAGTCGAGCGGCTGATTCATGATCGCCCACATCGCGAACCGCTGCGCCAGCGCGTTCGTCTCCGCCGGGAACGGCTCCCCGTCCGTCCACCCGGTCGGCGAGTTCGCCTCCCAGATCTGGTGCGACGACGCGGGCCGATCGTCCGGCGCCCCGTACGGGCACAGCCGCGCCAGATCCGGCGGCGGCCGGTGCGCGTCGCAGTCGGCGAACGCCGCCGTCCGCCCCCACAGGAAGATCCCGTCCACGCCGCTCATCCCGAACCGGCCGTGCTCCGACCCGTACCACGTCGCGTAGCTCCCCAGCGGAACGGCGAACGCCGCGCCGAGCGCCACGTACGCCGTCCACCGCGTCCGCCGCAGCAGCAGGTACAGCACCACGATCACGAACAGCGGCACCCCGACCGTCCGCGTCACCGACGCCAGCCCCAGCAGCGCGCCCACCACCGCGGCCCGCCGCCACCCCGTCGCCCCCGGCCGCGCCATCAGCAGCATCGCCCCGAACACCAGCACCGTGAACAGCGTGTCCGACAGCAGCAGATGCTCGAGCTCGATCTGGAAGGCGTCCAGCAGCACCGGCGCCACCGCCAGCGCCGCCCAGTGCCGCCGCACCTCGAAGTCCCGGACCAGCATCCGGTAGCCCAGCACCGCGATCCCCACGACCGCCGCATGCTGCAAGGCCGTCACGAGCGCCAGGCTGTGGAACGGCCTCAGCAGCCACAGGAACAACCCGTACCCGGACGGCCGCAACTGGTGCGGGAACGGGTCGTTCGCGATCCGCAGGAAGTCGTAACTGTCGTTGAACCAGAGCGCCGGCGGGAACCCGAGCATCGTCACCACCCGGAGCAGCACCCCGGCCAGCAGCACCGCCGAGAACAGCCGGTTGCCCCGCACGGCGGCCCGCACCGAGCCTGCCACCGGACGACGGCCGAACCTGGGGGAGAGCAACACCGGGAACCTAACTCTGGACGTGCGACGGACGGAGACCACCGCGACCCCGCGGGCGCGCCGCGCACGGACCACCGGGCGGCCGGTCTCCTATGCGATTGTCGGCGACGAGCCGCGGCGCGGGGGACGGGGGGAAGAAGAGCGGATCGCCGATCCGTCCGGCGATGATCCTTGAGTGACGCCGCCACAACCCCGCGCAATGGCGGCGATCATAGCAGCGGCCCCTCGATGCCCTGGATGCCTGTCTTGCCCTTGCCGGGAACCCGAATCGCCTCCTCGGCCCGCCCCGCCGAACCAGACCGAACCCCCGGCCTCAGCCGTCCTCCAGCACCTCCAGCACGGGCAATCGCCCTTCGGTAACCGCCCCGGCCGCCTCCGGCGCGATCGGCTCCCCTTCGAGGGTTGTATCGCCGAGCTGGACCGGCACGGAAGGACCGACGAGGTACCTGCCCGGCGGCAGCCTTTTCGGGCCCGGCAAGGTAACGGTTCGGGTCTCTGTCCACTTGCTCATGTATGCGCATTGAGCGGGAACATAGGGTTGCGCCTCCCCGGCTACCTTGCTAATTGCGGGAATCGTGATCGCATTTGTGTTCTTAGGAGGCTTGTCGCGTTTTGCCGGGGGAGAGGGGTAGAACGCCAGGATCGTGGTGCTCTCGTCCCCGTCTGATTCGACATGACCACCGCCGAATCCGAAGGTGTACTCACGTTCGACGTCGGGACGGTTCGAGTTCTCCCCGTAGCATTGCCGCCGCCCATCGGGAAGGTAGGCCCCGCCCCACGGGGTTCGGGCACGGAACTGAACGACGACCCTGACCTGCGTCCCGGGTTTGGCCTTGGCGGGCGTCACCGACAGCTTCAGGTCCATCCAGGGTGTTTCGGACGCCGGCATATTCGGCAAGCCGACGAGCACTCCGGGCTTGGTGAAATATCCGTGCACCGCTCCATGGCTCACGCCTCCGGCGTCCGGAGGCGACGGCCAGAACAGCCAGCCGGCGATGACGGCTCCCGCGCCCGCCGTCCCGATGCCGGCGATGCCCTTGCCGCCGCCCACCTTGGCCAGAAAGCCCTTGGATGTGGAACCGGCCGCTTTGGCGACGACATCCGCCGTTGCGGCTCCTTGAACGTATCCGGCCGAGGCCGCCTGCCCGGCCGCACTCGAAGCGGCGGCTCCAGTACCGACTCCGGCCCCTACCCCGGACGCGCCGGGGGCCAGGAGAGCACCACCGAACAAGGTCAGCGGGACGGCCGTCCCGACAAGTGCGGCCAACGCTCCGAGCGCAATGATCCCTCGGCGTTCCCAGTCAGGTCCGTACGTGCGGACGGCAATGGCTTCGAGTTCGTCCACGAACTCGACCGCGTTCCAGATGCGCTCGGACGGGTCCTTGGCCATGCCGCGCTCGATCAAGGGATGGAGCGGCTCGGGCACCCGATCCAGCGACGGGCGCTTCTCGATGTGCTTGGTGCGCAGCTCGTCAATGGTCGTTCCCTGGAACGGCTTCTTCCCGGTGACGCACTCGACGAAGACGCACGTCGCCGCGTAGATGTCGGTCGCGGGCGTCGCCGGTTCGCCGTTCCACTGCTCCGGCGCCATGTACGCAGGTGTGCCGCTCTTGTCTCCCTGGCCGGAGAGGACTGCGATACCGAAGTCGATCAGCTTGCTCTGCCCGTCGTCCTGCACGAGGACGTTCGCGGGTTTGTAGTCACGATGGACGACGCCCGCGCCATGAGCAGCCGCCAACCCCAGCAGCGAACCCTTCAGGACGGTCAGCGCGCCCTCAGGGGCGAGCGGTTCGCTGCGCTCGTCCAGGACCCTACGCAGCGACCGGCCGGGAACCGCCTCCATGATGATCGCGGCACCCTCGGGCCACTCCACGTAATACAAGAGTTGAGCTACGTGCGGGTCGGTCACCCGCCGGAGTACGTCCGCCTCGCGGCGGAAGGTGTCCCTGGCCGCCGCATCGGCTAGGAGCGCAGGTGCGAGATACTTGATGGCGACTGGAATGCCGCCGGCCTCATGCCGGGCGAGGACGACCTGGCCTTGGGCTCCCGCTCCTAGTTCTGCGACCTCGACATATCCCGGCAGACTCCACCCGTGCGGCATTAACTTCCTGTGTTCGTCTGGATTTCGCCGACGACGAGGGGAGTCGGCGCAGAGGTCATGCTCTGGTCGGGAAGAGTTCCGGAAGCCGCATCGCACTCCGCGCCATCACAGGCCCAAGTCAGTTGCCACGTGATGGTGGCGGTGATGCTGTAGGCGCCACCGGGTCGCCCGGCAGACGATCGTTTGTAGGTGTACTGGCAGGTTCGGCCATCTCGGCTGCCGGCGTCGTCGCAAACGAGCCTGCCCTCACCCAGGTTCCAGGTCACCGATACCGGTGTTGCCGTTCCCTGGACCGTCTGCCCCGCACCGCC
This sequence comes from Actinomadura sediminis, assembly GCF_042675525.1. Taxonomy (NCBI): domain Bacteria; kingdom Bacillati; phylum Actinomycetota; class Actinomycetes; order Streptosporangiales; family Thermomonosporaceae; genus Actinomadura; species Actinomadura sediminis. The sequence continues at coordinate 58,977 of NZ_JBHTJA010000013.1, read as the reverse complement.
GATCGGATCGGTCTTGAAGGTCTCGAAGCCGTCGACCCACAAGGACGTGCGCATGCGCACGTACGTCCTGCCTTCGGGCGACGTGTGGACGACCGGTGCGGGAAACGCCACCGAGCTAAAGGCTTGCTGGACGAGTTCCGCGGTGGCCGGTGCCGCCGGGGCCGGCGCTTCGCCGCCTTGAGGCACCGGTACGACATCGTTGGCTTGATTGTCGGCCAAGCCCTCTGGGTCGGGAGGTGCCAAGGGACCTGCGCTGTTACTGGATCCTTCGCCACCCGAGTGTCCGCCTCCTCCGGTGCTTCCTCCACCCCCGCCGGTCCAACTACAGCTCATCCCTGTCGATCCGCCTGCCCCGGGGCGGCACGGTGCGGCGTGGGCCGGTGGGGTCGCGATGAGCGGGGTGGTGAGGGCCGTGGCGGTGAGGACGGCCTTGACGGTGCGGCGTCGGCGGTGCGGGCGACGGGACGAGGGGTTCGGTGACATCGCGTGTCCTTCGTTGGACGTGGCGGTGGTGGCTGTGCCGGGTGCGGCGGCGCGGGCGGTCAGCATGCGCGGTCCCGGACGGACGCGGCGACCTTCCAGGTTCCGGAGTCCCACTGGACGGTCGAGCGGTAGAGGTACGCGCCGCCGGGGCCGCCGCCGAGGCGTTCGCCGGTCGTCGCGGAGTAGCGGTAGCCGGCGAGAGTCCGGACGCAGTCGATGACGTACACCTTCGTGCTGTCGGTCGACTTGGCGTACACGCGCGGGTTGTGCGTGTTCGTGAACCGCCAGATCTCGCCTTCGGCCTCGGTCGCCTCGATGTCGTCGGTGACCTCGGCGAGGAGCGGGTCCATCGCGACGGACGCGAGTTCGGACGCGTCGTTCTTCTCGTACGCCTGCTTGTAGACCTTCTGGTACTCGCGGTACCGGTCGAGGACGGTCTTGTAGAGCTGGGCGGTCGGGACGGCCGAGGGGGCGGGCGCGGCGGACGTCGGGGCGGACGCGGGGCCGGTGGCGAAGGTGCCGCTCGGGTCGAGTTGGCCGCCGGACGAGCCGGACGTCCCGCAGCCCGTGAGCACGAGGACGATCGAGGCGCACGCCGCCGGGGCGGCGCGGCGTACCGTCCAGGCGGGGGAACGTACCAACCGGGCGCGCATCGCCATCCCTGTTCGTCGTCCGACAGCGGGGCGGAGTACGGCGAAAGCTTACAGATGCCGCCGGGGACGGAAAAGGGATTCGTCAGCCTTGGGGGCCGCCCGGGACGGGTGTGCGCTGCCCGCCACGGCCTGCCGAGCCCGCGTTACCCCGAGGCAAGGGACGTCCCCCGTCGAGCGACAAGGGCGGCGGGATGGACCAAAGGTGGCACGTCGAGTTACTTGCCGCCCGACTTGTTCCCATTGCTGGATGCGCGATCGGCGTTGTTCAGCACGTCCAGTGCGTCCGCCTTGACGATTACGGCCTTCCCCGGAACGCCGCGGACGAGGCCGCGCGCCTTGAGGATCTTGACGGCCTCGGTCGCGGTCCGCGGAGACACATCGCATTCCGCGGCGAGCTCGGCGCCGGACGGGATGGCCGACTTGGGCGGGTACGTCCCGTCCTTAATGCGCGCCTCGACCAGGTCTGCGAGTTGTTCGCGGAGCGGGGCGTCGCCGTCGAGCTCGACCATGATCCGAATCTATGCCTAGCCTGCGCATGCTTCTTAGGACGCTTAGGCTGCGTAAGCTGCGTAGGTTGCCTATGGTGGGGGTGCTGGTGACACAAGTCGGCCCCGGGCGACGCTGGCACGTCGCGGCCGGGGCCTAGAGACGACTGCGAAGGAGTCGCCCCATGGCAGAGAAGACTACGGCTCGTGCGTCCGCGCGGTGGGAGGAGCCGGTCTACGACGAGTGCGGCAAGTTCTGGACGGCGCACGTCCGGCATCGGCTGACCGATCGGGAGCGGGCGGCCGGGCTGGAGGCGGCGGTCTACGGGCCGGATGTGGACGCGTGTGTTCGCGAGACAGTCCGGCAAGACCGAGTGTGGTGCGAATTCCCGCTGCGGTCGGGGGACCCGGGCGGTGCTCGGGAGCGGCTGCGGTTCCTGACGTCCGGGGGCGCGGCGTGATGGGGGCGACGTTGGCCGCGCTTGTGCTGTGCGGGATGGTCGTCCTGGCGTGTTCGGTCGCGGGCACGGTGGCGATGGCGGCGGTCCTGGACCGGCGGCGACCCCGCTACCAGGGCAGGCACCGCCGCGCGTTCTGAGGTCCTAGGTCCGCGCCGCTGCGGCGGCCGGGGCGCTCTCCGGCGAGGCGGTCGCGGTCCCCGGATGGTTCCGGTAGGGGAGAGGCACCGAACGTCCAGCCGGGAGGCAGGGGAAGCGGGCCGAACTCGGTGTTGGGAGTTCGGCCCGCTGGGGGCGCTACGGGCCGCCGGGGGTGGGTGGTCGCCGGGTCACAGTGCGAGGAGCATGCGATGGGCGATGCCGGTGTCCCGTAGCGGTTTGAGGGCCAGGCGTACCAGGGCCAGTGCGTTGTCGTCGCCGGTGATCCGGTTGGCGCTGAGTTCACCGCACGACAGGCACTGGTGAATGATCATCCACTCGCCGTCGGGCCGTACCGATACGCTCAGCGGCTCCATCCGGCCGCGGCAGTCCGCGTCCCGGTCGCCGGGGACCCGCCGGTCGACGTGCAGGCTGGTCAGGCAGTTCGGGCAGTGGTTGCGGTGCGTGGTGCCCGGCGCGTCCGGCGACACCTCCAGCCGGCAGCCCGCGCAACGGAAGGCGTTCGCCCGGTGTCCTCCCTGGCTGTGGAGGACGTCCTTGTGCCGCTGCGGACGCCGTCCGGCCTGCGCGCGTCCGCCCTGGTTCCTCACCCGTCTCGGCATGGTCGGTCTGCTCCTCTCACAGGTCGGCGAATACTTCGAGCGGGAACGGCGGCTGTGCCAGTGGCCGCACGGCCATGCGCATGAGGATGAGCTGGTTGTCGTCCGCGCAGATGGGGTTGGACGTCAGCTCGTCGCACAGCGCGCAACGGTGGATGATCATCCAGTCGCCGGTGCGGAGGACGGCGATGGCGATCGGCGACATCCGGCCCCGGCAGTCGCTCGGGCCGCCCTCGACGTGGTCGAGAACGTGCCGGGAGTGCAGGCACGAGGGGCAGTGATTGCGCCGCGTGCCGTCGCCGGCCACGTCGGACACGGTCAGGCCGCACCGTACGCAGGCGAACGTTCCGGTCAGGGTGCTGTGCGGAGTGCTTCGTGACACCCGGAATGCTCCTTGCTGAGAAGTCTGTGATGACAGCAAGAGCAGGCCGAGCGGCCTCGATCAGGCGTCCGGGCCCGTGCGTCGCGCATGCGGGCATGGACTGGGCTATGGCACCGGAGGCTCACGTCCGGTCGCCGTCCGGGGCGGACGGCATGACGAAACGGTCAGGCGGTGCGGTGAGGCGCGCTCGGCGCTGGCCGGGACACAAAGTCTCTTTTCTAGGGCCCGTGAGCCCAGACAGGATCGACGTAACGACGGTCAGAGTAACAACGGCTCCACGGCGGGTGCCAGCGATTTATCGGCCGCCCGTTCGCCCTCGTGAGCAGCGAAGATCCAGCGACCCACGAGCAGGAGCGCGCGCCGTGGACGCGTGCGGCGCGGTATGCGCGTGGTGGCGTCCGCGGGCGGCCGCGGTGGTCACGCCGAGCCGGCGGCCGTTGACGCGGCGGCCGGGGCGGGCGTCGCCCCGGGCCGTTGGCGGTCGATCGCGGGTCAGGCGATGATCGAGGGCACGGCCCGCACGTCGGACGCACACGGAAGGGCGCCCCCATGGCCATCTCGCTCGCGGAGCTTCCCGGCTTGGTCGGTGCGGAGCTCTTCTGCTCGGAGTGGGTCCGTCTCGACGCCGCGGACGAGGAGGCGTTCGGGCACGCGACGTTGCTGCGGGAGGAGTTCCTCGGGCGGCCGCCGTCCGGCCGGGATCCGGACGGGGAGCGGCCGATCTCCGGGTTCCTGCTGCTGTCGATGCTCGTGGCGTTCCACAAGCGCGAACTGGATTTCGGTGGAGCGTCCGGCCTGAACTACGGGGTCGACCGGGTGCGGTTCCTGAGGCCGGTGCGGAGCGGCCGGCGGGTCCGGGTGCGGGCGACGTTGACGGACGTCCGGGAGAGGGGGCCGGGACGCACGCGGGTCCTCACCCGGAACGTCCTGGAGGTCGAGGGCGCCGACGCGCCCGTGATGATCGCCGACTGGATCGCCTTCTTCGTCGAAGAGGCCGCCGGAGCGGGTCAGCAGGGCGGCCATTTCCCGTCGGACGTCCGGCAGAGCGGCTCGCCGTCGGCGTTGTAGTGGATGTTCGGCGAGTACTTGACCGTGCCGAGCTGCGGGTCGGTCGTTCCGTTCGGGTCCGCCATCGCCCAGGCGGCGCCCTGGAAGGAGGCTCCCGTGAGGCCGGACACGGAGCACTGGCCCATGTCGCTCCACCATGAACCTCGGGGCGCGAGGCTGATGCCCCTCCACGGGGACGAGCGCTGCGGGCAGTTCTTCGTCGCGCCGTCGTGGTACTTGACCAGCGCGACCACGTTCAGTTGCTCGTTGCCCGTGTTCTTGACCTGCATGCCGAACGTGGCCGACGTGCCGGCAACGTTCAGGCGCGTGCAGGCCCTCACCTGGAGCGGTGAACCGTGGACGGCCGACCGCCACGAGCCGCAGTGCAGGTTCGGGCCCGAGAAGGGCAGGCTCGGTGTCGTGCGGTTCGCGCGCCGGGTGGACGGCCTGGTCGCGTTCGGCGTGTTCTCCCGCGCCGTCGGGGACGCCTTCGACGATCGCGTCGGTGGCGGTGCGGCCGACGCGGCGGGAGGGGCGGGAGCGGCGTTCGTGCGGGCGGCCTCGGTCGGGCCTTCCGAGGCGTTCGACGCTTCCTCGCCCTTCAGCGCCGGGGCGATCGCGTAGGCGGCGCCCGCGACCAGCGCGACCGCCGCCGCTGCCGCCGCGACCCGGATCCCGCGCCGACCCGGTTTCCGGGAGGGTTCCGGCGCCGCGGTCCGCTCGGCCGCGGCGGCGTCCGGACGCGTGGGGGCTCCGGCGGGCGGGGCGCCGGGGTGCCAGACGGGGCCGGGGAGGTCGCGGAGGCGTTCGGCGACCTGGTGCGCGGTGGGGCGGCGCGCGGGGTCCTTGTGCAGGCAGGCCCGGACGACCTCGGCGAGCGACGGTTCGAGGCCGGTGAGGTCGGGTTCCTCGTGCAGGACCGCGTGCATGATCGTCGCGACGCTCGTGCCGCCGAACGTCCTGCGGCCGAGGGCCGCGAAGTGGATCGTGGCGCCCCACGCGAACATGTCGGCCTCGGGCCCGGCCCGCTCGCCGCGCAGGTGCTCGGGGGCGGTGTAGCCGGGGGTGCCGATCACGGCGCTGTTGTGGGACCGGCTGAGGTCGAGGGCGCGGGCGATGCCGAAGTCGATGACGACCGGGCCGTCCGGGCCGAGCAGGACGTTCGCGGGCTTGAAGTCCCGGTGGACGACGCCCGCGCGGTGGATCGCGGCCAGCGCGGTGACGGTGTTGTGGGCGAGGCGTTCGAGGGCGGCGCCGGTGCGCGGCCCGCGGCGGGCGACCGAGTCCTGCAGGGAGGGGCCGTCGATGAACTCGCTGACGATGTAGGGCCGGCCGTCCTCGACGCCCGTGCGGAGGACCTGCGCGGTGCAGAACGGCGCGACGCGCTTGGTGATCTCGACCTCGTCGAGGAACCGGCTCCGGGCGGTCGCGTCGGTGATGAGGTGCTCGTGCAGGAGCTTGATCGCGGTCCGGCGGCCGTCGTCGCCGACGCCCCGGTAGACGGTGCCCTGCCCGCCGGATCCGAGGCGGCCCTCCAGCCGGTACGGGCCGATGGACACGGGGTCGGACGGCCGCAGCGGCGCCGTCCCGGGCGCGAGATCGTCACTGGACAACGCCGTGTTCCTCATCATTTCGATGCGTGCGGCCGCGTCCCGGCACGGACGCGCGCGGGACGGCGGCCGCACGGACATGACCTTGGAGGTCCTCCCGGCCTCGTGGCGACCCGGCGGACCATCGAAATGATCTTAAGGTCGGGTGAGGGCTTCGCGGGCTTCCATCAGGGCGAAGCCGAGCAGGTTCAGGCCCTTCCACCGGGACGGGCGCCGCGCCTCGGGCCGGTGCTCGTCGAGGCCGATGCCCCAGACGAAGTCCTCCGGGCTGGCCTCCACGAGGACCTTCCCGCGGGTGGACGCCAGGTACTCGCGCAGGTGCTCGTGCGCGGCGAACTTGGCCTTGCTGCCGCGGACGACGATGTCGTACCGGTGCGCGGCCCACGTGTCCTCGTCGAAGCCGCGGACCTCGCGTCCGATGCTCTTCGCGATCGCCGGGGACGGGTTCGCGAGGATGCGGGACTCGGCCCGCCGGTCGCCGAACAGCCGGGCCTTCTCGGCCATCATGTAGTGCTCGGCGGTGACGTACTCGACGCCGTCGACGGTGAACGGGGCATGGAGCCACTGGCTGAGCTGCCCCTTCGGCTCCGGGCCGCCCCAGAACAGGACGAACTCCGGCAGTTCCCCGCGGGCTTCCAGGTCGAGCAACTCTTCCATGGTCGTCATGCGCCCGAGCCTGCCGAACGCCGCGATGGGCCGCAATCCGGTATTCCTGGCTAATCTTCGTGGAGAGGAGATCGAGGGGGATTGCGCCGTGACGCAGCAGCGGGATCGCATCGCGGAGCTGGAGGGCCGGGTCGTCCGGCTGGTGCGGGACCTGGCTCCGCCCGGGTGGCGCCGCATCGACCTGCACTGCCTCGCGACGATCGCGGTGAGCGACGTGGCGCTGACCGTGCTGACCGGCGACGGCAGGACGGTGACGCCCGCGGACGGCGTCCCGCAGGAGCTGACCGGCGCGCTGCTGGACCTGCGCCGCGCCCACTACCTGTCCGAGCAGGGCACCTGGTTCTCGATGACGCTCATCGTCGAGCCCGGCCACGCGCGGCCGCTCTACAACTACGACTTCGACCCGGAGTGGGATCCGCCGATCCCGGTGGACTGCTGGCGCCGCGACCAGATCGTCATGCCGCGCGAGGGCGCGCACATGCCGGCGTGGCTGGCGGCCCGGCTGGACGACCGGGAACCGTCCGGCGACGACGGCGGGCCGGTTCCCGGGCCGCTGAACCCGGTGGAGCAGGCGGAGGTCCTGTCGGGGCCGCTGAGCGTGCTCGTCGCGGACAAGGCGCCGCCGCTGTGGCAGAAGGTGTTCGGCTACTACCAGGCGGCCGGCGGGCACGTCGAGTTCCCGCCGATGATGTGCTACAAGGCGGACGGGACGATGTCGACGTGGACGCCGCCCGCCGCCGCGGCCCGCGTCCTCGACCGGCTCCGGGCGGGGACGCACGGGTTCCAGGGGTCCACCTGGACGCGGATCGACTTCGAGGTGCTGTACGAGGACGGCGGCGTGCGGTGCCGGGCGTCGTTCACGTTCGACGACGAGCCGCAGTGGAACGCCGCGCCGTCCGCCGACGACGTCCGGCGGGAACTCGAACGGTTCCCGCGCGAGAACGTCCCGGAGTGGATGGCGCGGCTGCTCGGACCCGCGCCCGCCCCCGCGACCCGGTTCGTCCCGCCGGACGGGCCGGAGCGGCGCGCGCCGGGCGGGCTGCGGCGGGCCCGCATCTTCGACCGGGTCGACCCGGCGGACGGGCGCCCCGCCGTGTCGCGGCCGCCCGTCCCGCCGGAGGAGGCCGGGCCGCTCGCCGAGTACCTGAGCGGTGCGCCGCTGGTCATGGCGGCGCGGTCGAGCGCCCCCGACCGTCTCGACCCGTCGCGCGGGGACCGCGTCCCGCTGACCTTCCACACCGACGGCACGTGGGTGTGGTCGGGCGCGGTGGGCTACTACCTGCGGGAACACGGGGTGCCGCCGGAGCCGGACCTGGTCGCGCACGCCCGCGCGCAGGGGTTCCGGGTGCCGCCGGTGGACGACGACGCGATGGACGCGGCGGGCGCGTCCGTCACCGGCCGCGACACCGGGGCGAGCCCCCGCACGGTCGTGGAGCCCCCGCCGCCCGGCCCCGGCGACACCGGCCCCCGCCCCGGCGACACCGCCCCGTACACGGCGGCCGAGGCCCTCGGCGCGTACCGCGGGACCGGCGAGGCGCCCGTCCCGCCGCGGACGACCGTCGAGCCCGCGGACGTCCCGCCCGCGCCGCCGCGCACGACGGTCGAACCGGCCGACGTCCGGCCCGCGGCGCCGTCCGGGCCGGGCACGCGGGTCGAGGAGGAGTGGGCCGTCACGCTCCGGTCCCGCCTGGACGACCTCGGCATCGACCCCGGCGAGTACCGGATCCGCGGCGACGCGGACGGCGCCTGGTGCCTGCGCTACGACGGCGGCCGCTGGGCGGTGTACCGGGCGGACGGCGGCGAGCGGCAGGGCGCGGCGGCGTTCGACGACCCCGCGCAGGCCGCCGCGTACCTGCTGGGCAGCCTGCTGATGACGCCGCGCCGGGCGGGGCCGATCGACCCCCTCGACGGGGAGCCGCCGCTGACGCTGCTGCGCGACCGGCACCGCACGCGGCTGGCCGCCGGCACCGAGGTCGACCGGTACGGCCCGCCGTCCGGGAACATGACGTACGCGGCCCGCACCCCGTTCGCGCGGCGCTCGCTGCCGCCCGACTGGGAGCGGCGGCCGTACCACGCCTACCGGCTGCGGCGCCCGCTGGAGGCGCTGACGGGGACGGCCGTGCCGTGGTTCGACCAGCCGGGCGGCGGCACCGCCTACCTGTTCGCCCGGCCGATCTCCGCGCTGCTCGCCGACGGCGCCCTCATCGAGATCACCTAGCGCCGATCGCCGAGACGAGGTCGAGGCCGAGGATCAGGTCGAGGTGGACGATCGTCTCGAGCTTCGCGCCGGGCGGGACTTCGGGGTCGGCGGCGAGCCGTTCGAGGACGGCGAGGGCGCGCGGGCCGTCGAGGTCGTCGGCGAGGGCCTCCTCGGCCTCGGCGGCGTGGCGGCGGTCCATGGGACGGCCGGGGGCGGTGGCCCAGTCGGCGACGCGCGAGCGCCAGCGGTCGAGGTCGGCGCGGGCGCGGGCGACGTCGACGAGCACCGGGTCGCGGTAGCGGGCGCGCAGCAGCGCGAACCGGACGGCGAGCGGGTCGCCGGGCACGCGCCCGTCGGAGAAGACGACGAGCGAGAACCCGGGTGCGGGCGTCGGGCCGATCAGCACCGCGCCCTCGGGCGCGGCGTCCGCGACCTCGAAGTCGGGGACGCGCAGGTCGTCGAACGTGCAGCCGTCCGGCGCGACGGACGGGGCCCGCGTGACGCGGGCGGGGCGGCGGGCCCGTTCGGCGAGCCGGCGCAGCAGGTCGGCGGTGACGAGGGCGCGCGCCCCGCCGCCGTGCAGGTGGATCCGCAGCGGGCCGGGCGGCAGGTCCGCCACCCGTCCCGTTCGGTGGTCGTAGAGCCGCATGATCACACCCTACGTCCCGGCTCTCCCCAGGTCAGAGGGGTGGGTCGGTCGGCGGCGGGCCGCCGGGGACGTGCGGGGCGCCGTCCGGCTTGCGGACGGCCGCGAACCGCAGCCGCACGTAGTCGGCGACCCAGCCGGACTCGCGGCGCAGCGCGGGCGCGGCGAGGTCGTTGACGCGGGTGAGCAGCGGCTCGACCAGTTCGGGCGGGACGGCGTCGAGCGCGCGGCCCGCGTAGGCGCGGATCCAGTCGGCGGCGCCGTCGGGTCCCTCGACCATCCGGGTGGGGCGGTCGGCGTGCTCCAGCAGCCGCAGCGTGAACCCCGCGTCCTCCAGCTTGGACGCGTACTCGGCGGGGGTCGGGAAGTACCAGGGCAGTTCGGGTTCGCCGAGCCCGAACACGCGCCACGCCGTCTGCATCGCGGCGATGAGCTCCGCGCAGTTGCCCGCGCCGCCGAGCTCGCCGACGAACCGGCCGCCGGGCCGCAGCGCGGCGTGCACCTGCCCGATCACGGCGTCCGGGTCGCGGGTCATCCAGTGCAGGGCCGCGTTGGACGCCACCGCGTCGAACGACTCGCCGACCGTGAAGTCGTGCGCGTCGCCGACGATGAACGACAGCCCGGGGTGGAGGGCGGCGGCCTGCGCGACCATCTCGGGGCTGCCGTCGATGCCGAGCACGTCGGCGCCCCGCTCGGCGATCTCCGCGCTGAACATTCCGGTGCCGCACCCGAGGTCGATGATCCGCTCGCCGGGCTGCGGGTCGAGCAGGTCCACCAGGGGCGCGCCGTGCGCGGAGACGTACCCGAAGGCGGAGTCGTACGTCGTCACGGCCCAGTTCACTGTCACAAAATATCGGACAAAGCATTGCTTACACGGTCGGTTGCGGGGTGCGGACGGCCGGGGGTGATCCGTCTCACGCCCGGCCGCCCCGTACGGTGCGGACATGAGCGAGGTCCGCATCACCGGCGCCGAGGGCCCCGACGGCCTGTCCCTGCGCACCGTGGGGCTGTCCGCCCGCGGCCGTCCCGAACTGGCCGTCTCCGGCCTCCCGCCCTACCTCGGGCACGGCTGGGCGCGCGTCCTCGGCGCGCTGGCCGGGCGGGTAGCGGCCGCCCCCGAGGTGCCCGCCGAGGTGACGCTCGCCCCGGACGTCGTCGTCCGGCTGCGGCCCGCCGGGGACGCGCTCACGCCCGTCCCGCCCGCGCCGGACCGGGACCCGGGCGAGTGGCGCCGCGACATCGTCGTCGCCCTGTTCCCCGAGGCGGGCGCCTGACCGGGCGCCCTCTAGAATCTCGTTCTAAACGAGAGAGGGGTCGCGAGTGCCGTACGAAGAGATCGAGTACGAGGTCGCGGACGGGATCGCCACGATCACCCTGAACCGTCCGGACCACATGAACGCCTACACGTTCACCATGCGCAACGAGATGCTCGACGCGTTCGACCGGATCGACGCCGACGACGCCGTCCGCGCGGTCGTGGTGACGGGCGCGGGCCGGGCGTTCTGCGCGGGCGCCGACCTCAGCACCGGCGGCGGCACCTTCGACCGGGAGCAGTCGAAGGAGATGTTCGCCGGCGACGACCTCCTCGAGGACGGCACGCCCCGCGACGGCGGCGGCACCGTCGCGCTGCGCGTCGCGCGCTGCCTCAAGCCCGTCATCGGCGCCTTCAACGGCGCGGCCGTCGGCGTCGGCGTCACCATGACGCTGCCCATGGACGTCCGCCTCGCCAGCGAGAAGGCCAAGTTCGGGTTCGTGTTCGCCCGCCGCGGCATCGTCACCGAGGCCGCGTCGAGCTGGTTCCTGCCCCGCATCGTCGGCATCTCGCAGGCCATGGAGTGGGCCGCGACCGGCCGCGTCTTCACCGCCGACGAGGCCCTCGCCGGGCGGCTCGTCTCGCGCGTCCTCCCGCCGGACGAGCTGCTGCCCGCCGCGTACGCGCTCGCCCGCGAGATCGCCGACAACACCTCGGCCGTGTCCGTCGCCGCGATCCGCCGGCTGATGTGGTCCGGCCTCTCCGCGCCGTCCCCGTGGGACGCGCACATCGCCGACTCCCGCCTGATGGCCGCCCTCGGCGGCGCGGGCGACGCGGCCGAGGGCGTCACGTCCTTCCTCGAGAAGCGCCCCGCCGAGTTCCCGCTGAAGGTGACCGAGGACCTCCCGCCCGAGGTCCCCGACTGGCCCGTCCGCTGACGCGCCCCCCGCCGGGCCCGCGTCCGGGCCCGGCGGGGCGCGTCACGGCCGCACGCCCGGCTCGTCGACGACGGCCGACACCGCCAGCGCGTGGTCGCTGAGCACCGCCCCGGCGCGGATCGGCTCGCGCGGCGGACCGGGGCCCCGGCCGTCCCCCTTGAACGGGGGAGGCGTCTTCAGGACGGTGTTCACCATGCGCGTCCCCAGGTACGCGTAGGTGCCGTCCGCGATGACGACCTCCTCGCGGACGTCGTCCGCGCCGGTCCGGACGACCGCGGTGCCGGATCGTCCCATCGCGTCCGCGACGCCGCGCCGCACCCGGACGTCCGGGATCCTCGCGATCGCCCGGTAGATCGTCGCCCGCGCCGCCGCGGGCACCACCGCCCCCCGCGACAGGTAGTCGGCCAGGCGCCAGAACACCCACTGGTCGCGCCCCTGCGGGAACCGCTCGCCGCCCGTCTCCCGCACGTACGCGTCGTGCCGGCGGTAGACGGCGGCCAGCAGCGCGGACGGTTCGGAGGGGAGACCGCGCAGGTAGTCGTACCACTCGGCGGGCGTGCGCTCCTCCGAGTCGGTCCCGTAGGTCTCCTGGTGGTCGTTGTCGACGATCTCGAGTTTCTCGTCCGGGCCCGCGATCGGCGCCGCGTAGGCGGACTTCAGCCCGTCGAACCGGACCCACTGCTCCCGGTGTCCCGCCGGCCGCGCCCGCCGCGCCTCCTTCGGCGGCGGGAAGACGACCTTGGTGTAGACCCACTGGTCGTCCGCCGGGCGCCGGTCGGGCGCGCGCTCGGCGGCCTCCGCCGCGCGCTCCAGGAAGACCGTCGCGCTCACCGGACGGACGTCGGCGGGCGGCGGCCCGTCCCGCACCACCGCGAACGTCCCGGCCGCGCCCACCGCCACGGCGGCGCCGGCCGCCACCGCGAGCCGCACCGCCGGAAGCCGGAACCGGGGCCGGGACCGTCCGCCCCGCGCCGCCCGCAGCAGCCGCTCCCGGCCGGGCGCCAGCCGGTCGGCGCCCGGCTCCGGGACGTCCCCGCGGAACGCGCGGAGTTCGTCGAGCTCTTCGAGATCGTTCATTCCGTGGCCTCCTCGGTGCGTGTCGGGTCCGCGCCGCCGAGTGCTTCGCGCACCTTCCGCCGGGCCCGGTGGAGCCGCGACCGCACCGTCCCCACCGGGATGGACAGCGCCTCGCCGATCTGCTCGTAGGTCAGGTCCGCCCACGCCGCGAGCAGGAGCACCTCCCGGTCGCCGGCGGACAGCCCGGCCAGCGCCCGCGCGAGCCGCCGCGACGCCGACGACGCGCTCAGCCGCTCGTCCACCCGCTCCGTCGCGGTGTCCGCGACCGGGTCGACGCCCGTCCGGGCGAGGGCGCGCAGCTTCCGCGTCTCCGACCTGCGGTGCTTGCCGACCAGGTTCGCGGCGATCCCGTAGAGCCAGGGACGCGCGTCCGGACGGGCGGTGTCGTAGCGGTTCCGCTGCCGGAACGCCGCCAGGAACGTCTCGGCGACGACGTCCTCGGCCGCCTGCTCGCCGAGCCGCCGCCGGACGTACCGGTGGACGGCCGGCGCGTGGCGGTCGTACAGCTCCGCGAACGCCTCCGGCTCGGTGCGCGACCGCGCGACCACCCGCGCGTCGGAGGGCGCCGCGGCCCCCGCGAACCGCACGGCCGGTCCGTCCTCGGGCGGGGCGGGGGGGCGGGGCGGCGTCCGGGGACGGCGGCTCCCGGGTGCCCCGTGAACTGTGGATCATGCGGCTCCGTTCGCTGCGGTCGCCGTGCGGGTCGTCCGGCACGGTCGCCGGTCTTCACCCGCGGGGGCGCGCGGAGTTCACGAATCCGTCATGTGTCGAGATGATCGCGGAGGGTAGTAGGCGGGCGAAGCAACACGATCGGGGGGTTCGTGGTGCAGAAACGGTATATCGCCCTTGTCGCCGCACTGCTGCCGCTGCTCGCGGGGTGCGCGGGCGGCGGGCGCCCGGACCCGAGACACGCCGGACGGCACGTGGCGCTGCAGGACCGTCCGTCCGCGACGCACGCCCGGTCACCGAGCCCGGCGCCGCCGCGGCGCATCGACTGCCGCCGGGCGAGGTGCGTCGCGCTGACGTTCGACGACGGGCCCGGCCCGCACACGGCGACGCTGCTCGACACGCTGCGCCGCGCGGGGGCGCGCGCCACGTTCTTCGTGCAGGGGGTCCACGTGCCCGAACATCCGGCCGTCGTCCGGCGGATGGTCGCGGAGGGCCACGAGATCGGCAACCACACGTGGAACCACCGGAACCTCACCGCCCTGTCGCGGGAGGAGATCCGGACGCAGATCGCACGGACGCAGAAGGCGGTGCGGGACGCCGCCGGGGTGACGCCCGCCATGGTGCGCCCCCCGTACGGGGCGATCGACGCGGAGTCGGCCGCGGCCGTCGGGATGCCGCTGATCATGTGGAGCGTCGACACCCGGGACTGGCTCTACCGGGACGCCGCCCGCAGCGCGAAGTCCGGCCTCGACGACAGCGGGAGCGGCGACATCGTGCTGTACCACGACGTCCACGCCTCGACCGTCCGCGCCATGCCGGAGGTCGTCACGGGCCTGCAGCGGCGGGGCTACACGCTCGTCACCGTCTCCGAGCTGTTCAACGGCCGCAGGCTCCGGCCCGGGGAGAAGTACACCGGACTTCCAGTGGAGGCGACGCCCGTCGGCGCGGAACCGCCCCCGCCCGGCTCGCCCGCGGGCCCGGAGGCGGCCCCGCCCGGCTGAGCCGGGACGGCGCGCGGCTCAGGACGTCCGGGGCCGGCGGCGCGGCGGGGGCTGCGGTGGGACGACCTTGGCCGCGACCATCGCGTCCTCGGGGACCTCGACGAGTTCGCCGGTCCTGCGGCGCACCGCGAGCGTCTTGCCGGACCAGGATTCGAGCACGCCGACCACGTCGCTGTACTCTCCCGTTGGCAGACGGCGGCGCAGCGAGATCCGCTGACCCACGTCCGCGTCGCTGATGGACACCACCAGTCGCGCGGCGAAGCGGCCGGGCATGCGGGGACCCCCGTGTCGAATCGGCTGCGCGGTCGTGGCCATACTATTCACAGGCAGCTTGCGGTGAGCCGTGACGTGCGGCGGGGCCGGAGATCCGAGAGGAGTCACTGACGTGACCTACGTCATCGCGCAGCCCTGCGTGGACCTGCTCGACAAGGCATGCATCGAGGAGTGCCCGGTCGACTGCATCTACGAGGGGAAGCGCCAGCTCTACATCCACCCGGACGAGTGCGTCGACTGCGGTGCGTGCGAGCCGGTCTGCCCGGTCGAGGCCATTTACTACGAGGACGACGTTCCCGAACAGTGGAAGGACTTCTACAAGGTCAACGTGGAGTTCTTCGACGACCTCGGCTCCCCGGGGGGCGCCTCCAAGGTCGGCAAGATCGACAAGGACCACCCGATCGTCGCCGCGCTGCCGCCGCAGAGCCAGGACGACTGACGACGTTCGGGAGCGTGCGGCGCACCGCCCGGCCGGGGTCGGGGCGCCGCACGTCCGCATGAGAGCGTCCGTATGAGAGAGGGTGCGCAGGTGTTCACGCTGCCGGACTTCCCGTGGGATCGGCTCGCGCCGTACAAGGAGCGGGCCGCCGCGCATCCCGGCGGCATCGTCGACCTGTCGGTCGGCACGCCCGTGGACCCGACGCCCGAGCCGATCCGGGAGGCGCTGGCGGCCGCCGCCGACGCGCCCGGCTACCCGCAGACGTACGGGACGCCCGCGCTGCGCGAGTCCGTCGCGGGGTGGCTGCGGCGCCGCGCCGGGGTGACGGGCGCGGACCCCGACGCCGTCCTGCCGGTGATCGGCACGAAGGAGCTCGTCGCGTGGCTGCCGACGCTGCTCGGCACCGGGCCCGGCGACACGGTCGTGTTCCCCGAGCTGGCGTACCCGACGTACGACGTGGGCGCGCGGCTGTGCGGCGCGGAGCGCGTCGCGACCGACGGCCTGCTGGCGCTCGGGCCGGTCACGCCGAAGATCGTCTGGGTGAACTCGCCGTCGAACCCGACCGGCAAGGTGCTGCCCGCCGAGCACCTGCGGAAGGTCGTCGCGTGGGCGCGCGGCCGGGGCGCGATCGTCGTCAGCGACGAGTGCTACCTGGAGTTCGGCTGGGACGACGCCAACCCGCCGGTGTCGATCCTGCACCCGGACGTGTGCGACGGCTCCCACGAGGGACTGCTGGCCGTCAATTCGCTGTCGAAGCGCTCGAACCTCGCCGGGTACCGCGCCGGGTTCGTCACCGGCGACCTCGCGCTGGTGAAGCGGCTGCTGGAGGTCCGCAAGCACGCCGGGATGATCGTCCCGGCGCCGGTGCAGGCCGCGATGAAGGTCGCGTTCGACGACGACGCCCACGTGGTGGAGCAGCGCGCCCGGTACGCGCGCCGCCGCGCCGCGCTGCGCGCCGCGTTCGAGGGCCACGGGTTCCGGATCGACCACTCCGAGGCGTCCCTGTACCTGTGGGCGACGCGGGACGAACCGTGCTGGGACACCGTCGCGCACCTGGCGTCGCTCGGGATCAGCGTCGGCCCCGGCGACTTCTACGGGACGGGCGGCGCGCGGCACGTCCGCATCGCGTTCACCGCGACGGACGAGCGCGTAGCGGCGGCCGTCGGGCGGCTCTGATCCGTTCGGCCGCCCCCGTGTCTCCGTGCACATCGTCCGTTGACGGATGAAACCGATTGTTATTTTGTCGCGTCTGATCGCGGTATGGGCCTGTGGCGGCACAATCGGTAGGCTTCCGCAGGTCCCCGTACAGGTGCCGTGGTCGTCGTGAGGGACGGAGGAGCCGTGGGCGAAACCGCGATAGTGATCCTGCTGGCGCTGATCCTGGTCGCCCTGGTGGTGTTGATCATCGTCCTGCTGCGCCGCCGCGCCGGCGCCGCCGGGACGGCGGAGCCGGCGGCCGCGGCCCCGCGCGACCCGCTGGCGGCCGAGGACCAGGCCGGCGGCGACCCCCGGACGATCAAGGCCGGGGACATGATCGAGTACCTGGGCGTCCGCTATTTCGTCCGCGGCTCGCTGCGGATGCGCGAGGGCGGCTACACCTGGGCCGAGCACCTGCTGGACGCCGACCAGCTCGAGGGCGTCAAGGTGTGGGTGTCGGTCGAGGAGGACCCGGACCTCGAGGTCGTCTGGTGGACCGAAACCGAGATGGGCGACATGTCGCCCAGTCAGAAGACGATCACGATCGACGGCGTGGAGTACCGCCGCGAGGAGCACGGCACCGCCGACTACGACAGCGAGGGCACCACCGGCCTCGGCGTGAAGGGCCGCGTCGAGTACGCCGACTACACCGCCCCCAAGGGCCGCTACCTGTCGTTCGAGCAGTACGGCGGCGGTCAGTGGGAGGCGGGGCTCGGCGAGCGCGTGCCCGCCGGGGCGCTGACCATCTACCCCGGCGGCTGACCGTGCTTACCACCCTCGACACCCCCTACGCCGACGCGAGCGCCGACGGCCTGTCGTTCGCGCTCGGCCTGCCCCCGCTCGACGCCCTCGCCGTCCTGCCCGTCCAGCACGGCGACCTGACCGTCCAGCTCCGCCTCCTCGGCGCGTCCCACCAGGTCATCGCCGGCCCGCTGAGCGAAACCGTCGCCTGCCTGGACGGGCCCGCCGAGCCGCTGCCCGGACGCACGAGCACGACCCTGCCCGGATGGGCGTACGAATTCACCGCGACGACCGCCCGCCACGACGACGACGCCGCGTTCGGCCGGGCCGTCGAGGCGGTGTGCGCGCGGCTGGCGGACCGCGGCGACGCCCTGGCCGGGGCCTTCCCCGGCGCGCGGCACGCCGTCACCGCCCTCGCACTGGAGGAGACGGCAGAGGAGACCGGAATGGGCTGGCGGACGTGGCACGCCTATCCGCAGACCCGGGAGATCGTGATGACGCGGAGCCGGCTGGTGAGACCATGAACAGGAAGTACTGGACGATCGGCGCCGTGTCGGTCTCCATCGTCGCGGTGATCGTGCTCGTCTCGGTCCTCAGCCGGGACAAGAACCCCGACAGGTGGATCGCCGACAAGTACAAGCGGGTCTCGAACGACACCTACCGGTCGCCGAAGAAGCCGGCGGACGTCGCCCGCGAGATCCGCAAGGAGCTCAAGCCGATCGACCGCGTCAACGACATGGCGACGCTCGGCAACCGGGGCGGCATCTTCCTGCGCTACCCGAAGCACGTCGTGGCCGTCCTCCCCTTCGGGGCCGGCAGCCGCATCACCGTCGACTCGGCGAGGAGCGGCTACAGCCGCTACCACTCCCACGTCGGCGGGCACTGGAGCACCCCCGGCAGCAACGGCTGGAACAACAGGGGATCCGCGTCGTTCCGCGGCGGCGGGCCCGGGTCGGGCAAGTGAGGAGCTAGGAGCTACCGATGAACGACATCCTGCACGACGGCGGCGCCACCCTCGCCTACGGAGCGCTCGGCCTGGCCCTGATGGTGCTCGGCTACCTGGTCGTCGAGGTGACGACCCCCGGCCGGCTCGGCCACCAGATCTGGACCGAGGGCAACCGGGGCGCGGCGCTGCTGCTCGCCGTCAAACTCCTCGGCGTCGGCGCGATCGTCACCACCGCGATCGTCACCAGCGACAACGACCTCAGCGACGGGCTGCTCGGGACGGCCGTCTACGGCGTCCTCGGCATCATCATCATGATCGTCGCCTTCTACGCGATCGACGTGCTGACCCCCGGCAAGCTCGGCGCGATCCTCGTCGGCGGCGCCACCATCCACCCGGCGGGCTGGGTCGTCGCCGCCGCCGACCTGGCCGTCGCCGCGATCGTGTGCGGGGCGGTCTCCTGACGTCCCGCGATCTCGACGAGGCCGCCCCGACCGCCGACGCGGACGAGGCGGCCCGTCCCGTTTCGCCCGGCGCCGCCGCGGACGCGCCCGGCGGGCGGCCCCGCGTGCCCGCGCGCGTCGCCCGCGCGCTCGTCCTCGCGGCCGTGTTCACGTGCGCCGCCTGCGGCCTCGTCTACGAACTCGCGCTCGTCGCGCTCGGCAGCTACCTGGTCGGCAACTCGGTGACGCAGGCGTCGATCGTCCTGTCGGTCATGGTGTTCGCGATGGGCATCGGGTCGCTGCTGGCCAAGCCGCTGCAGAGCCGTCCCGTCGTGGCGTTCGCCGTCATCGAGGGCGCGCTCGCGCTCGTCGGCGGCCTGTCCGTCATGGGGCTGTACGCGGCGTTCGCTTGGGTCCACGTGTACGAGCCGGTGCTCGTCGTCGTCGCGTTCGCCGTCGGCGCCCTGATCGGCGCGGAGATCCCGCTGCTGATGACCCTCATGCAGCGCATCCGGCGGCAGGACGCGGGCAGCGCCGTCGCCGACCTGTTCGCCGCCGACTACGTCGGCGCGCTCCTCGGCGGGCTCGCGTTCCCGTTCCTGCTCCTCCCGACGTTCGGGCACATCAAGGGCGCGCTGCTGGTCGGCGCCGTCAACGCGGTCGCCGGCGTCGCGGTCGTCCTCTGGCTGTTCCGCGACCGGCTCCGCCGCTGGACCCGCGCGTCCCTGTGGGCCGGCATGGCGGTCGTTCTCGCCGTCCTCGGCGGGACGTACGCGCTCGCGGACCGGTTCGAGATCACCGCCCGGCAGGCCCTCTACAACGACCCGATCGCCGTCGCGGAACGCACGCGCTACCAGGAGATCGTCATCACCCGGAAGGTCGCCGTGTCGGGCAACGCCGACCTGCGGCTCTTCCTGAACGGCGATCTCCAGTTCTCCTCGGTGGACGAGTACCGCTACCACGAGTCGCTCGTCCACCCGGCGCTCGCCGGGACACGCGGCCGCGTCCTCGTCCTCGGCGGCGGTGACGGGCTCGCGCTCCGCGAGGTGCTGCGCTACCCGGACGTCCGCGAGGTGACGCTCGTCGAGCTCGACCCCGCGATGATCCGGCTCGCCCGCACCTACGGCCCCATCGAGAAGCTGAACGGCGGCGCGTTCGAGGACCCGCGCGTCCGGACCGTCGCCGCCGACGCCTTCACCTGGCTCCGCGACGTCCGCGCCGAGTTCGACGCGATCATCGTCGACATGCCCGACCCCGACGACGTCGCGACGGCGAAGCTGTACTCGGTCGAGTTCTACGGGATGGTGAAGCGCGCGCTCGCACCCGGCGGCCGCATGGTCGTCCAGTCCGGATCGCCCTACTTCGCGCCGAACTCGTACTGGTGCATCCGCGCGTCGATCGCCGCCGCCGGATTCGCGACCACCCCGTACCACGTGGACGTCCCGAGCTTCGGCGACTGGGGGTTCGTCCTGGCCGCGCCCACCGCCGGCGCCGCCGCCGGGCCCCCGCCCCTGGAACTCCCGCCGGACGCCCCCGGGCTCCGCTTCCTGGACGGGTCCGTCCTGCGGGCCGCGACGGTGTTCCCGCGGGACCGCGGCCCCCGCGACGTCGAGACGAACACGCTCGTCCATCCCCGCCTCGTCGACTACGAGGACGACGAGTGGAAGCTCTCCTGATCAGCGCTCGGTCGACCGCCGGATCGTCTCGTCCACCGCGCGCCGGAACGACGTCACCAGCGACTGGATGAGCAGCGGCTTGAGCCGTCCCGCCATCTCCATCAGCCGCGCGCGGTCCTCCGGCGCCCGCCCGCCCTCCCGGTAGGGGCGGACGACGCTGTCCTGGAACACCGCCTGCAGCTCGGCCGCCAGCGCCGCCGTGTGCCGGTCGACGGCCTCGTGCGCCGCGACGAGGGTCTCCAGCGGCAGCTCCAGCGCCGCCAGCTCCGCCCCGATGCCCAGCAGGGCCGGACTGACGACGCGCACCTCGTCCGCCGAGACCGGCTCGACGACGCCCAGCGCCTCCAGCCGCTTCAGCGACGCGTCGTCGAGGTGCCGCCCCACCCGGCGGTCCAGCTCGTGACGGCCGAGGGTCTCGGCCTCCTCCGGCGCCCACGGCGACAGGAGGGCCCGTTGCAGCGCGAGGTCCTCCACCGGCGCGTCCAGCGGGATCTTCTCCAGGTGCCTCTCGATCGCCGCCAGCGTCAACCCGAGGGTCTGCAGCTCCCGGACGAGCTCCACCCGCGCCAGGTGCTCCTCCCCGTACAGGCCCGTCCGCCCCCGCAGCCGCGGCGGCGGCAGGAGCCCGCGCCCCGCGTAGAACCGGACCGTCCGCACACTGACCCCCGCCCGCGCGGCCAGCTCGTCAACGGTCAGCTCCATCCCGCCCCCTCCATGTGACACCACCAGTGTTACATTAACCCTGTATCAGCAGGCACTTATCGAGGGAGACCGCCGGATGGCACGGGAGATCTTCACCGAGGAGCACGAGGCGTTCCGCGACATGGTCCGCTCCTTCATCGAGAAGGAGATCGCGCCCCACCACGAGCAGTGGGAGAAGGACGGCGTCGTCTCCCGCGACGTGTGGCTCGCCGCCGGACGGCAGGGCCTCCTCGGCATCGACATGCCCGAGGAGCACGGCGGCGGCGGGAACCCCGACTACCGCTACTACGTGGTCCTCAACGAGGAGTTCGCGAAGGCGGGCGTCCACGGCCCCGGCTTCTCCGTCCACAACGACATCAACGGCGGCTACCTGCGCCAGCTCTGCAACGACGAGCAGCAGGCCCGCTGGTTCCCCGGCTACTGCTCCGGCGAGCTGATCACCGGCATCGCGATGACCGAGCCCGCCGCCGGCTCCGACCTGCAGGGCATCAAGACCACCGCGATCAGGGACGGCGACGAGTACGTCCTGAACGGCTCGAAGACCTTCATCTCCAACGGCATCCTCGCCGACCTGGTCATCGTCGTCGCCAAGACCGACCCGTCCGCCGGCGCCAAGGGCGTCAGCCTCCTCGCCGTCGAGCGCGGCATGGCGGGCTTCGAGCGCGGCCGCAACCTCGACAAGGTCGGCATGCACGCCCAGGACACCGCCGAACTGTTCTTCGACAACGTCCGCGTCCCCGCGAAGAACCTCCTCGGCGAGGAGGGCATGGGCTTCATCTACCTCATGCAGAACCTCGCCCGCGAGCGCCTCTCCATCGGCGTCACCGCGCAGGCCGCCGCCGAAGCCGCGTTCGAGCAGACCCTCGAATACTGCAAGACGCGCGAGGCGTTCGGCCGTCCGATCGGCAAGTTCCAGCACAACCGGTTCACGCTCGCCGAAATGAAGACGGAACTGACCGTCACGCGCTCCTTCACCGACGACTGCATCGTCAAGGAGAGCAAGGGCGAACTGAGCATCGAAGAAGCGGCGATGCTCAAGTACTGGAACACCGAACTGCTCAAGAGCGTCGTCGACCGCTGCGTCCAGCTCCACGGCGGCTACGGCTACATGACCGAGTACCCGATCGCCAAGGCCTACCAGGACGTCCGCATCCAGACCATCTTCGGCGGCACCACGGAGATCATGAAGGAGATCATCGGCCGCTCCCTCATCTGACCCGCCCCCGTCTGAGCGCCCCCGGCCTCGCGCCCGGGGGCGCCTTTCCGCGGGCCGCCCTCTGAGGGTTCCCATGAACTGGAACACGTTCTAGTATTTGCCGATGAGGTTCACCTACGCCGAGGCCATGACCGACCCGTCGCACTACCTCCCGCTCGCGCGGGCGGCCGAGGCGGCCGGGTACACGAGTTTCTCCGTCGCCGACTCGCTCATCTACCCGAAGGAGTCGGACACCTCCTACCCGTACACCGAGACGGGCGACCGGAGCTTCCTCGAGGACAAGGCGTTCATCGAGACGTTCACCCTGATCGCGGCGATGGGCGCGGTGACCGAACGCATCCGCTTCACCCCGTTCGTCCTCAAGCTGCCGGTGCGGCCGCCCGTCCTCGTGGCGAAGCAGGCGATGTCGATCGTCGGGCTGATCGGCGACCGCCTCGGTCTCGGCGTCGGCCTGAGCCCGTGGCCCGAGGACTTCAAGGCCATGGGCGTCCCGTGGGAGCGCCGCGGGAAGCGGATGGACGAGGCCATCGACGTCCTCCGCGGCCTCGCGACGGGGGAGTACTTCGAGTACCACGGCGAGTTCTTCGACATCCCCGCGATCAAGCTCAACCCCGCCCGTCCCGTCCCGATCCTCGTCGGCGGGCACAGCGAGCCCGCGCTGCGCCGCGCGGTCGTGCGCGGCGACGGCTGGATGCACGCGGGCGGCGGCGACGACCTCGACACCCTGCTGACCAGGATCGACGCCATCCGCCGGGCCGAGGGCAAGGCCGACGCCCCCTTCGAGGTCCACGTCATCTCGATGGACGCCTACACGCCCGACGGCGTGAAGCGCCTCGAGGACAAGGGCGTCACCGACGTGATCGTCGGCTTCCGCAACCCCTACCAGAAGGGCCCCGACACCGAGCCCCTCGCCAAGAAGATCGAGCACCTCGAGCGCTTCGCCGAGACCGTCATCGCCAAGGCGGACTGACCATCGACGCCGAAACGAGAACAGGTTACAGTTCGCTCATGGAAGCCGTTACCTGGGACGCCCCGGACGCCGACCACCCCGCCCGCCGCGCCGCCCGCGCGTCCATGGCCGCCGTCATCGCCGGAGGCAAGGAGGAGTGGCTGGCCCTCTTCGCCCCCGACGCCCTCATCGAGGACCCCGTGGGCCCGTCCTTCCTCGACCCGTCCGGCGAGGGCCACCGCGGCCTCGCCGGCATCACGGGCTTCTGGGACAACTTCGTCGCCTCGGTCAGCGAATTCCGCTTCCACATCAAGGACTCGTTCGCCAACGGCCCCTGCTGCGCCAACGTGGCCACCATCACGACGACCATGGGCGACGGCTCCACGATGACGATCGACTGCGTCCTCGTCTACACGGTCGACGACGAGGGGCGCTTCACGTCCCTCCGCGCCCACTGGGAACCCGACCGCGCCCTGGCCACGACCACGAAGCCGGACGCCTGACCCGTCAATGCCCGTGGTGGTGCGCCCCTCGCCGGGGGCGGCGTTCCGCCGCGGAACCAGGTGCCGCACGGGCACGACCACGGGGATCGGCGTGGCGTCCGCGATTCAGCCGCTGGAGCCGTCGATCCTCGGCACCGTCTGGAGCAGCCCCCAGGAGAAGGCCGCGCTGTAGTCACCGTGAGGGCCGGGGATTCCCCACTCGGAGAACGGGTGCCACGAGTCGCCCGGCGTGAGCGGTCCGAAGTGCTCTGACACCTCGTCGAGGGTGAACTCCCAGGGGGTGAGTCCTTCGGGGTGCGCCGGCATGGCCGGCGGCTCGTCCATGGTGCGGACGAACCTCGCGTCCGTCCAAATGCCCAGTTCGTTCGCCGTTACCGTGAACGTGAACGCCCGCCAACTGTCGAAGACGCGCCGGACGACGGTGGTGAAGTGCCCATCGTCCTGAATCGTCTCCGGTGTCGTTCCCTCGCCGAGGATGTCCAGGAGTCGGTCAAGCTGGCCGGGCGCCGGCCTCGTCGCCTCGCTGACCTCGGCCTTCGTCTTTTTCGCTCGCTGGAGAGATACGTTGAGCCGCCGCAGTTCCCGATCGCGCAAACTGTCGTCGCAGGCCATGGTCAGCAGCAGGTAGATCTCAAATTCCTCGGCGCTCAATCTCGCAACCCCGCTGGTTTGCCCTAGCTCCTCTTGTCCAGTGCGACGAAGTCCATGGTGCCTCCTCGAAAAGGACTTCTCCCCTGCGCCCCGTTCAGTCGACGGTGGGGACAACAGAGACGTGAGCTCCATTACGTCGAAACCAATCCTCGAGGTGCGAACCCTCGAGGTCGACGACGCCTTCTCCGTCACGGACGATCAGTGACCCGATGATCGTTCCGGTCATGCCGGTGACCTTGGCATCGACAAAATTCACGTCAGTGAATGCGGTCATCGTTACTGAACACGATCTCAAGTCCGCGCCGCGCATGTCACTCCGCATGAACGAGGCGTTGCCGAAGATGCTGTTCCGCATATCGGCGTCGGTGAACTTTGCTCCGGCGCACTCGACGCGACGTAGGTTGGCGTCCGCCATGCAAGCATTGGAGAAATCAGCTCGGTCGATATGCGCCTTGACGAGGTCGACCGACCGAAGGTTGCCGCGACAGAATCTGGCGTCTTCACAGTGCGCTCCCCACAGAATCACATTTTCCAGGTTCACGTCCGAGAAATTGGAGCCGCTCAACCAGGCTTCGGTGAAGTCGGCCGCCATCAAATCGGCGCCGCGGAAGTCCATGTCCAATGCGTAGAGGGGTGAGCCCGGGTGCTCGATCCATCCCCGCAACACAGTAGACGCTTCCGAAGAAGGTGGCCACACGTGTGGCTTCCAAGGCCCCTCAGGGGTACCAAATGATTCGGTCACCCCACCCCTCCTCTTCGATGATGCGCTTCATGTCGTCGATGGCCCGCTGGTCGGCGTTCCTGGTGTCGAGGATAACATTCCTATGTCTGGAGAACTGACGAAGTATCATCTCTCGGAACTTTTCCTCATTGTATCCGTCTCGATAGGGCTTGGAGCGTATATGCTCCGGTACCCCCGGAGGCCAGTCGGAGTGGATGCCCTTGATGTCCCAGTGAACGCCTTTGTCTATGAAATCCCCTTGGTCTGGACCGTCGGGCCTAGAGTGTCCATCGTCAAATATGCCCCGCTGGGCGAGGTCAAGAGCTACCCTGGCCTCATCCTCCGAACCTTTTCTCACCTTGAAGCTGTGGTCCGGGTCCTTTTTGGTCTCGACATATTTATCCGGGTGTCGTCTCTGGAGACCTTTTAGGTGATTTTCAAGATCTTGTAGTTCTGTCGGCGACAGTGCGGGGTGAGGTTCATTGGGGGAGGCAGGTCTGCGTGGTAGCACCGGATGAGGCGACTGCGGACCAGAGGAAGGGGCGTCTTGGCCTGAGGAAGACGAGTCCGGTGCTTTTTGGGCCGGGTCCGGTCGCTGTGGCTCGGCTTCCGGGGTTGGAGATTGTTTCGTCTCCGCCCGCTTCTGGTGGGCGCGCTGTACGACTTTTCGGATTTTAGCAACAATGCCCGAAGTGGAGCCGGTGCCGCCGGTGAGAGCGAACATGACGGCGTTCGGAACGGCCTCGCCATAGGCCCGGACCGGATCCTCTTTCCATCCTTCCCAGTTCACAACGGCTTTGGCGAACTCGGTGGGATTCTGGACGCCGTAGTAGATGCCCGCAGCCTGGCCGACCGGGCCGTGCTCCAGCCAACTCTCCTGGTCGATGCCCATATAGAGTGGCATCGTAATCGGGTTGCCGGCGAGGGCGGTGAGGCCTATATCCTTCGTGCCTTCCCATACACCGGCAAGATAGCGGCCGGTGTACATGTTCCAGGTGTCGTCGAATGCCTCGCCGAGGACATCCGTAAGGCCCCTCTTTTCGGTAAGTGCCAACTGGGCGCCGGTGACGGCCGCATGGACAAGTCGCTGCCTCTCGCTCTTGAGCAGCTCATCCCTGCGCCTCTCGATGTCGGTGCGTTGCGCGGCCACGCGGTCGGCCGCGCGGGAGATCGTCCGCGACGTTGTGGCACTGAGGCCGAGACCGCTGAGGACGCGGGACAGTGCATCAGAGGCGTCCCGCCACGAACGGGCGGCACGGAGCAGCTCCCCCGCAAGTCGGTTGAGCGCCGCGGGCGAGCCGCTCCGCACATTGGAGGCGGCGCGGGGGGCGGCCGCCGGTGCGCCGGGGATGTACGGCGCCTGGACGCGAGGGAGTATCCCGCCTTCGTCCGCGATGCGCTGTACCGCGTCGAAGGCGGCGTAGAGGGACGACCGCACCTCGTGGTGTGCGGCCGCGAGCGTCTTGTGGAGGCGGTCGCCGCCCGGGCCGACGAGGGCGCCGTTCTGCAGTAGCGCGAAGGCTTCTTTGAGCGCGGGGCCGTGTTCCTCCGCGAGGCGCCGGACGTGCTGGAGTTGGGCGGCGGCTTGCGGCGCCCGCGTCATCGGGCCGTCCCCTCAGCCACGCAAGGCAAGGTGTGCATGCTCGGGCGATCCGAGTATTCGGGTGGCCTTGCGGGGAGAGACCACGGGGCTGGTGCGGTCAGCGGGTGGCGGCCTCGATGTTCTGCTGGGAGCGCTTGATGTCCTGGCTGCCCTGCTCCAGGGCGATGGCCATCTTGTCGAAGGCGGTCTTTGCCTCGGCCCAGGCGGCGCGGAACCGGTCGGCGCCGGGTCCCCACCAGACGGCGCTGGAACTGACCGTGCGGCCGTTGAGGTCTCTGATCAGGGCGTCGAGGTTCCGGCCGTGCTTGGCGAAGATCCGGGACAGTTCCTCGAGTTCGCCGATGTTGGCGCCGCGCTTGTCACCGCTCATCACTGTGGCCTTCCGCCGCATGGTTCGGGGAGTTCGTGGCGAGCGTAGACGGATGTGGTGGGTGTTGGTCAAGAACTTTGTCGGGGCTTTCGTCAGGTCGGAACGGCCGCTCCGAGTGGGCGGTGCGCGACGGCCGCTGGGACTCCAAGGATCCGGACGACACCGGGCTCGTCGTCCGTCGGATGTTCGGAACGCCGATCGAGGAGATCCGCGCTTACCGGTGGGCGGTGACCGCGTGGCGCTTCGGCATCCGCGTCTAGGCGGGGACGGACAGGGACGTCTCGGTGGGCGGTGCTGCGTTTGGGTGACCACATCAGGCCGTGGTCGGTGTTGTCGGTGGCTGGCCCTTGAGCAGGAAGAACAGGAATCGGTCCCCATCGATGGCCGTTGAAGTTCTCTTGACGAGTATCCAGGTCCCTCGTTGGACTATCAGGGAAGTCGCGCATTCTCGTCCGCCGCTCGGGTGCTGAACATCGATGGCGGACGCGTGGTCAATATCGTCGAGCCCACTCCTTTTCAGCGTCTATTCACCCCCTTGGGGGAAGGTGTGGTGAGTCAGCGGATTCGGCAGGCGGAGCACAGGGGGCAGGCCGCCCTTGGCGACCTGGGTTTCACGTGGGATGAGATGCGGGTGATCGAGCCGGCGGACCTGGAAGAGGAGGTCGGCTATCTCCTACAAAGGCAGCGGGTACGACCCATCGTTTCTGGTCGCCCTCATGGTGTTCAGCCGGGACGGTCGCGTGGTGCGGCTCGTGGAGATCAGCGAGGTCGACTTCGTCGGTGAGGTGATGAAGAGTCTGTACGGGCGCACGTGGAGCCCGCAGACGCGAATCATCAAGGTGCCCGACGCCCCTGGCGTGACCCTGCGGGACGGGTGAACGGGGCGCCCCGGCCACGGGTGGGTGGCCGGGGCGGGTGGGTTAGAAGTCGGTGGTGATGATCTTGTCGATGTTGCGTTCGGCCAGGGCGGTGATGGTGACGAACGGGTTGACGGTGGTGTTGCCGGGGATGAGCGAGCCGTCGATCGCGTAGAGGCCGGGGTGGCCGTGGAGGCGGCCGTGGTTGTCGGTGGCCTTGCCGAGGACGGCGCCGCCCAGCGGGTGGTACGTGAGGTGGTCGCCCCAGATCTTGTAGGCGCCGAAGAGGTCGGTCCGGTAGATCGTCCCCTCCTTGCGGTTGATCTTGTCGAAGATCGACTTGGCCATGTCGATGCTGGTCTGCTTCCAGGACCTCTGCCAGTTCAGGTCGACCTTGCTCCCGTTCCAGGTGAACTGGGCGCGGTGCGGGGTGTTGGTGATCGACAGGTAGAAGGAGGCGTACGTCTCGATGCCGGTGGGGAGGGGCGCGACCTCGGCGAAGGCGCCGCCGTCGTCCCAGTTGTCGATGCCGACCGTGGGGATGGACGACTGGAGCGAGCCGGTCGGGTCCCACATGTGGTTGGCGCGGCCGCACATGACGTTGCCGTTGTCGCCCCAGCCCTTGCCGACCTCGTTGTTCAGGTTGGGAAGCGCGCCGGTCGCCTTGAGTTTCACGAGGAGCTTGCTGGTGCCGACGCTTCCGGCGGCGAAGAAGACCTTGCCGGCGGTGATGGTCTTGGTGGACGTGACGTTGCCGCTCGTGTCGAGCTGTTCCATGGCGACCGTGTAGCCGCCGGACGCCGGGGTGACCGAGGTGACGCGGTGGAGGGGGGAGATGGTGACGCGGCCGGTCGCGGCGGCCTTGGCGAGGTAGGTCTGCTGGAGCGACTTCTTGCCGTGGTTGTTGCCGTAGAGGATCTCGGCGTCGAGGGCCGATCTGGGAACGTTCCCGAGGTCTTCGGCCTTCATGTAGCCGAAGTCGTAGACGTTCGGGACGTAGACGAAGTCGAAGCCCGAGCGTTCGGCGTGCTTCCGCCCGACGCGCGCGTACTGGTAGCAGTCGGTGGTGTCGAACCAGGCGCGGTCGATCTGGTTGACGCCCAGGCCGGCGTTGGCGCGGGGGTAGTAGACGTCGTACATCTCGTCGGCGTCCACGGACGGCAGGACGGCGCCGAACCGTTCGCGTCTCGGGGTGACGGCCATGCCGCCGTTGACGAGGGAGCCGCCGCCGACGCCGCGGCCCTGGTAGACGGTGATGCCGCTGAACTCCTCGGCGTCCAGGATCCCGGTGTACCTGGGGACGTCCTTGTCGAGGGGGAAGCCGAGGAAGTTGCTGATGGGCTGCTTGGTGCGGGTCCTGAGCCAGTAGGAGCGGTGGTCGGGCGTGCGGGTGTTGGCGAAGATCTTGCCGTCGGAGCCGGGGGTGGTCCAGGACTGCCCCATCTCGACCATGTGCACGGGGACACCGGCCTGGGCGAGGCGGAGCGCGGCGACGGAGCCGCCGTAACCGGTCCCGATGATCAGGACCGGAACGTGCGCTCCGTGGTCGATCGAGGCGGCGGCGGTCCCCGGGCGGGCGAGCAGGCCGAGTCCCACAATGGAACTGGTTCCAGCGATGAATCCGCGGCGCGAGATACCTCGAGAGTTGCTTACGGGCAGCGACGGGTCACTCATGTGAGCTCCCTCACTTTGGGGTGGGTTGGAACAGGTTCTACCTCGGGTCCCGGGGAAAAGCCACAATGTACGCGAGGGTAACTTTTGTTCGATCACTCACCCGGGGTAACCGATTACGGTCAGTTAACCAAATGCTTGCTTGGCAAGCGTGCCGGGCGCTGTTAGCCTCCGCCGTATGATCTCCACGGTCGTCTGGGGCACCGGAAACGTAGGTCGGCTCGCCCTCCGGGCCGTCGAGGCCCATCCCGCGCTCGAGCTCACCGGCGTGATCGTCCACGATCCCGGCAAGGTCGGGCGGGACGCCGGCGACCTCGGCGGCCTCGGGCGCGACCTCGGCGTCGCGGCGACCGACGACGTCGGCGCGGTCCTGGACGCGCGCCCCGCGGCCGTCGTGTACGCGGCGTCCGGCGACGTCCGTCCGGACGACGCGCTCGCCGACATCCTGCGTGCGATCCGGGCCGGCGCGGTGGTCGTCACGCCCGCCCTGTACGCGCTCTACGACCAGCGCAACGCCCCGGACGAGATGCGGGACGCCGTGCTCGCCGCCGTCGCGGAGGGCGGCGGATCCCTGTTCGTCTCCGGCGTCGACCCCGGCTGGGGCAACGACGTCCTGCCGCTGATGGTCAGCGGCCTGGGCGCGCGGGTGGACGTCGTCCGGTGCCAGGAGATCTTCGACTACACCACCTACGACCAGCCCGACGCGGTGCGGTTCCTGGTCGGCATGGGGCAGCCGATGGACTACGAGCCGCCGATGCTGGCGCCGTCCGTCCCGACGATGGTGTGGGGCGGGCAGGTGCGGCTGATCGCGCGGGGGCTCGGCGTGGAGCTCGACGAGGTCCGGGAGACGCTGGAGCGGCGCCCGCTGGACGCCACGGTGACGACGGAGCTGATGGGCGAGTTCGAGAAGGGCACGCAGGGCGCCGTGCGGTTCGAGGTGCAGGGCGTCGTCGGCGGCGAGCCCCGCATCGTGATCGAGCACGTCACCCGCATCCACCCGTCCTGCGCCCCCGACTGGCCCGTGCCGCCGGACGGCGACGGCGCGCACCGGGTGATCATCGAGGGCGATCCGCGCATCGAGGTCACGGTCGAGGCCACCGACGCGAGCGGCAACCGGGCGGCGGGCGGGAACGCCACCGCGGTCGGACGTCTCGTCGGCGCGATCGGCTGGCTCGTCGAGAACGACCCCGGACTGTACGACGCGCTGGACGTCCCGATCCGTCCGGCGACCGGCGTGCTCGGGAGGGCCGCGCGATGAACATCGACATCCCCGAGGGCAGGGACCCGATCGAGTACGTGTGGGGCGAGATGGTGCCCGGCATCGGGCCCGCCGCCGCGAACTTCTCCATGTCCGTGTACGCCCACACGACGCTCGGGCTCCGCGAGTTCGAGGCCGCGCGGCTGCGGATCGCGCAGCTCAACGGCTGCGTCTTCTGCCTCGACTGGCGGACCGAGCGGGACGGCGAGAAGGTCGAGGACGGCTTTCTCGACGCGGTGGCCGAGTGGCGGACGACCGACGCGTTCGACGACCGCACCCGCCTCGCCGCCGAGTACGCCGAGCGGTACGCCCTCGACCACCACGGCCTCGACGACGAGTTCTGGGCCCGCATGACCGCCTGCTACAGCCAGGTGGAGATCGTCGAGCTGAGCATGAGCATCGGCTCCTGGCTGGCGTTCGGCCGGCTGAACCACGTCCTCGGTCTCGACGCCATGTGCATGCTTCCCAAGCGCTGACCCGTCAGCGGCCCGGGCGGGGACGCCTGCGGGATCCGGCGGCGTGTGCGCCCTTCACGGGGTGGCGGCGGTAGTACAGGATCATGAGAACCGGGCTCAGGATGAACGTCCCGCCGGCCGCGACCATCGCGAAACCGGCCGGCGACCGGGCCGGTATCGCCCCGATGACGACGGTCTCGGGGTTCTCGGGGTCGTAGTGGACGACGACGGTCTCGCCCACGGCGGCCTCGCCGCGGTCCCAGAAGGCGTGCCGGGTCCCGTCGGCGGCGGTGAACTCGACCCGGAGTTCGGTGTAGCGGCCGCCGTTCTTGGAGTTCGTCGTCCTCTCCCGGGTGTCCAGGACGGTGCCGGTGGCGGGGCGTCCGCGATCGCGGAGCGTCGAGGCCAGGATGAGGTCGCGGCCGCCGGTGTAGGCCAGTAGGCCGCCCATCAGCACCAGGACCACTGCGAAGACGACGAGCCGGGCCAGGGCGAGGAGACGGTCGTTCACGGTGTCGGCTCCCGGGTGCGGAGGCGGTGTGCCGATCCTAGTCGGCGTCCGGAGTTTCGTCGGCTTCGTCACATGTAGAGGGTTGTGTTTTCCAACTAACTGCGGTTACCGTCGGGTCACCGCGATACGAGGAGGTCGTCATGCGCGATGCGGTGATCGTCGAGGCCGTCCGGACACCGGTCGGGAAGGGCAGGCCGGGCGGGGCGCTGCACGCCGAGCACCCGGTGGACCTGCTGGCCCGGACGCTGCAGGCCCTGGTCGAACGGTCCGGAATCGACCCCGGGACGGTGGACGACGTCGTCGGCGGCGTCGTCACCCAGGTGGGCGAGCAGGCGGTGAACGCGACGCGGACGGCCGTGCTCGCCGCCGGCTTCCCCGAGTCGGTCCCCGCCACGACCGTCGACCGGCAGTGCGGGTCGTCGCAGCAGGCCGCGCACTTCGCCGCGCAGGGGGTGCTCAGCGGCGCGTACGACATCGCGATCGCGTGCGGCGTCGAGTCGATGTCGCGGGTGCCGATGGGATCGAGCGTCCTGCCCGGCACCGACCCGTTCGGCCCCCGGCTCGCCGAACGGTACCCGGACGGGCTCGTCGGGCAGGGGATCAGCGCCGAGCTGATCGCGAGCCGCTGGAAGCTGAGCCGGACGGAGATGGACGAGTTCGCGTACACGTCGCACATGCGGGCCGCCGCCGCGTGGGACGCCGGCGAGTTCGACCGCGAGGTCGCGTGGGCCGGACGGGACGAGACCGTCCGGCCGGGCACGTCCATGCAGGCCCTCGCCGGGCTGAAGCCCGCCTACCACAGCGACGCGCACGCCGAGCGGTTCCCCGAGATCGGCTGGAACGTCACCGCCGGGAACGCCTCGCCGATCAACGACGGGGCCGCCGCGCTGCTGATCACGACCTCCGACACCGCGCGGCGGCTCGGGCTGCGGCCGCGGGCGCGGTTCCACTCGTTCGCGGTCGCCGGCGCCGACCCGCTGCTGATGCTCACCGCCATCGTCCCGGCGACCGAGAAGGTGCTGGCGCGGGCGGGACTGTCGATCGGGGACGTCGACCTGTTCGAGGTCAACGAGGCGTTCGCGTCCGTCGTGCTGGCGTGGGCGCACGAGACGGGCGCCGACCTCGCGGACGTGAACGTGCGGGGCGGCGCCATCGCGATCGGGCACCCGCTCGGGGCGAGCGGCGCGCGGCTGATGACGACGCTCGTCCACGCGATGGAGGACCGGAACGCGAGGTACGGGCTGCAGACGATGTGCGAGGCGGGCGGGCTCGCGAACGCCGTGCTCCTCGAGCGGCTCTGACCGCCGGCGCGCGGGCCGTCCCTATGCTGGGGGACATGGGCAAGGACGCCGACCCCCGCGAATGCTCGGTCGCCGACGCGCTGCAGGTCGTCGGGGAACGCTGGACGCTGCTGGTGATCCGGGAGCTGGTGTACGGGGTGCGGCGGTTCGACGGGATCGCCCGCAACACCGGCGCGGCCCGCGACATCCTCACGACCCGGCTGCGCAAGCTGGAGGACGCGGGCATCGTGCGGCGGGAACCCTACAGCTCCCGCCCGGCGCGGTACGAGTACCACCTGACGGCCAAGGGGCTGGAGCTGGGAGAGGTGCTCGCCGTCCTGATGAAGTGGGGCGACCGGTACCTCAACCCCGACGACCCGCCGGTCCGCTGGATCCACACCTGCGGCGAGCGTCTCGAGACCGAGGTCGTCTGCGCGCACTGCGGGCGTCCCGCGATGGAGGGCGGGCACCCCACCGGCCGGGGCGCCCGCACCGCCTAGCCCGGGCGCTCGTTCCGGGGGGCCCGGACCAGGACGGTCCCCGCCAGGACCACCAGGCCCGACAGCATGAGGACGAACTGGGCCGGGGCCATCCCGAACGGCGTGGCGTCCGCGCCGTCCAGGAGGTCCGCCGCCGCGCCCGACAGCAGCGCGGCCAGCGCCAGGCCGAACCGCAGCGTCGCGTGGAACGCGGTGAGGGCGAGGTTGCGGTCCCCGCCGCCGAGCCGTTCCTGCAGGTAGGTGATGCCGCCGACGAGCGCGCTCGTGGCGCCCGCGCCGAACAGGACCGCGCCGGCGAACGACCAGGCCGGGGACGCGAGCGCGCCCATCAGCGCGATCACCACGCCCTGCACGACCGTCCCGGTCCGGATCTGCGACAGCAGGTTCCACCCCTTGCGGTGGACGAGCAGCAGGCCGATGAGCGCCCCGACGCCGAACAGGACCACGAGCGCGCCGAACCCGACCGCGCCCGCGCCCAGCACGTTCCGGACGAACACCACGCCGAGGGAGAACAGCGCGCCGAGCCCGAGGGCGATGACGGCGACGCCCGGGATGACGCCGCGCACGGTCGGCAGCCTCAGCGCCGCGAAGAACCCGCGCTGCGTCTCGGTCTCCCGCTCCGCCGCCCGCCGCTCGTGCGGGCCGGGCCCGAGGTCGGGGATCGAGCGGACCGCCACGTAGGACGCCAGATACGTCAGCGCGTTGAGCCAGAACACCACGACGTACCGCCAGTGGCCCTCCCAGCCCGCCTGGTTCGACGCCCACAGGATCAGCCCGAACGCGCCCGCGCCCACCGGGATCATCCCGTACGAGGTCGCCATCGTGATGCCGTTCGCGACCTCCAGGACGCTCGTGTCGTGCTCGTCCTCGTCGTCCTCGATGAGGAACGGGACGGCCGCGTCCCTGGCCGGCAGGAAGATCAGCCCGACGACCTCGATGAGGAACGCCCAGAAGTACACCCACCACAGGAACGGCAGCAGCGGCAGCGTCAGCGCCATCCCGGCCCTGATCAGGTCGGACGTCATCATCACGCTGCGCCGCCGCCACCGGGTCACCACCCGGGCGGCGAGCGGCGCGCCCAGCGCGGACGGCAGCAGCCGCAGCACCAGCACGCCGCCGACGGCCGTCGTGGAGCCGGAGATCTCCAGCACGAAGTACATCAGCGCGAGGGTGCCCATCCAGTCGCCGAACGACGAGATGGCCTGGCCGACGATGAGCCGCCGGAAGTCCCGGCGGTTCAGCCGATCCTTGAGTCCCATGCGGGCTCCGTCCCCGGTCGGTGCGGTTCCCGCTCGTCGTGCGCGCCGAGGGGGGAGCCGCGGAGCAGGGCGGCGAGACGGTCGGCGGCGCCGTCCCAGCTCCATTCCGCGCACGTCCAGCGGCGTCCGGCGGCGCCCAGCGCGCGGGCGCGGCCGGGGTCGGCCAGCAGCCGGTGCAGCGCGAGGGCCAGCTCGTCCGGGCCGCGGGACGCGTCGACGAGCACGCCGGTCCGCCCGTCCACGAGCGATTCGGGGCTGCCCCCGGACCGGCCGACGACCACCGGGAGCCCGGACGCGGACGCCTCGAGCGTCGACAGCCCGAGCCCCTCGGTCTGCAGCCCGCGGCGGTCGTCCCGGCAGGGCAGCGCGAACACGTCGGCGGCCGCGTAGTACAGCGGCAGGTCGTCGGCGGACACCGGTCCCGTCACGGTGACGGACCCGGGCGCGGTGCGGTCGCCCAGCTCGGTGAGGCGGCGCAGCATCGGGCCGTCCCCGACGATGACGAGCCGCGCGTCCGGCCGCCGCCGCACGACGTCCGCCCACGCCCGGATCAGCGTGTCGTGGCCCTTGCGGCGGACGAGCCGCGCGACGCTGAGCACCACGGGACCGGTCCCGAGCGCGTGCCGCCGCCGGATCGCCGTCCCGTCCAGGCCGGGCCGGAACCGGCCGGTGTCGACGGCCCCCGCGAGCCGCACGAGCCGGGTGCGGCCGCCGAGCGCGTCCTCCAGTTCGGGCAGCGTGGACGCGCACAGGTGCGTGAGCGCGTCGAACGACCCGGCCGCCGCGCGCAGCGCCGCCCGCGTCGGCGCCGCCCGGAACCAGCCGAGCTCCTGCCCGTGCGTCGACCCGACGAGCCGCCCGACCCCCGCCGCCCGGACGAACGGCGCGTACATCGCGAACGGGGCGGCGGCGGTGATCCACCCGGCGTCGATCCGGTGCCGCGCGACGAGCCGCCGCAGCCCGCGGAACAGCAGGTAACCGCGCCGCCGGACGACCGGGAACGGCAGGCCCGCGTCGAACTCCGCGGCCCCCGCCCACGCGGGCGCCACCACGAGCAGCCGGTCGGCGGGCAGCCGCCGCACCAGCTCCCACGTGAACGTCTGCACCCCGCCCGGTTCCGGGGGGAAATGCCCGGTCAGCACCAGGGTCCGCGGGATCTCCATGCCGGAACGCTTCCCCCGCAGCCGCCCGCCATGCACGCCCCGCACGGACTCGGCGACCGAGCGTCGCCGCCGGTGCGGGCGCGTCCGGTCAGCGGATGATCACCTTGTCCTTCGGGGCGTCCGGGTCCGGCTTCCAGCCGTCGTGGCCCGTCTCCGCCCGCCACACGCGGCCCGCGTGCCGCACCTCGGTCAGCCCGTACATCTGCGCGTGCGTCACCGCCCACGACGCGACGGCCCAGCCGATCCGCTCGCCGGACACCGCCAGCGCCGTCCACGGCTCCGCACCCCCGCGGGACGCCTTCAGGCCGCCGCCGAACGCCCGCCGCATCTCCCGCACGGCCTCGTCCCGGCGCGGCTCGGTCCGCTCGCCCGGCGGGAACCAGCACCGCGCGGTCGCGGGCTCCTTCCCCGTGAACGCCGCCGCCAGGAGCTCGCCCTCCGGCTCGTGCTGCTGGTACAGGCTGCCGTCCGCGCTGCGCTGCACCTCCTGCGCGGCGATGTGCAGGTCCTTGTCGAGGTAGTCCTTCACCTTGACGAGCCCGTCGTAGAACTTGCTCGTCGACACCACCGGGTCGCGGAGCTGCTCCGGCGTGCCCCAGCCCTGCGACGGGCGCTGCTGGAACATGCCGACCGAGTCGCGGTCGCCGCCCGCCAGGTTCCGCAGGTGCGACTCCTGGATCGCGGTCGCGTACGCGATCACCACGGCGCGTTCCGGGAGCTCCTTGCGGAACGCCACCGCCGCGATCGTGGCCGAGTTCGCGCCCTGCTCCAGGCTCAGCGACATCTTCCCCGCGGTCGTGCTCACTTCGCAGCCCGTCCCGTGCAGGTACGGACGCGTCCACTGGTACGTCACGTACGCGCCGCCGCCGAGCACGACGAGGAGGACGGACGTGATGACGGCCCAGCGCCGGCGGCGCCGCGGCACGCCGCCCGGTCCCTCCGCGGGACGCGACTTCGACCTCGCCCATACAGCCACGCGAAGACCGTACCGGCAACAGGCCGAAGTAAGCTCAGGGAGCATGACCGAAACGTTCACCAGCCCGATCTCCGACGTCATCGACGAGCTGTGGGAGCGGCGCGCCGACCTCACGCCGGACGACGCCGACGCGCGCGCCGCCATCACCGCGGCCGTCGACCAGCTCGACACCGGCGAGGCCCGCGTGGCCTTCGTCGACCCATCGACCGACGAGGTCGTCGTCGACGAGCGCGCGAAGCGGTCGATCCTGCTCAGCTTCAAGGTGCTCGGCATGGTGCGTTCGCAGGTCGGCGACTTCCAGTACCACGACCGCATCCCGCTGAAGAGGCGCTTCGACGGCGTCCGCGTCGTGCCCGGCGCGATCGCCCGCTGGGGCGCGTACCTGGCGCCGGGCGTCGTCCTCATGCCGTCCTTCACGAACTTCGGCGCCTACGTCGACTCCGGCACGATGGTCGACACCTGGGCCACCGTCGGCTCGTGCGCCCAGATCGGCAAGAACGTCCACCTGTCCGGCGGCGTCGGCATCGGCGGCGTGCTGGAGCCCCCGAACGCCAAGCCCGTCATCGTCGAGGACGAGGCCATGATCGGCAGCCGCTCGATGATCGTCGAGGGCGCCCGGGTGGGCAAGGGCGCCGTCGTCGGCTCGGGCACGAACCTGTCGGCGTCCATGCCGGTCATCGACGTCGAGACCGGCGAGGAGATCAGCCGCGGCCGCATCCCCGACTGGTGCGTCGCCGTCGGCGGCACCCGCACCAAGGAGTTCAAGGGCGGCACCTTCGGCCTGCCCGCGGTGCTCATCCTCAAGCGGCTCGAAGAGGGCCAGCGGCACAACAAGGCGGAACTGAACGACATCCTCCGCGACCACGGCCTCGGCTGAGCCGGCCCGCCGCGCGGCCTCCGGCGGCCGGGGGCGCCCACGGCCGCGCGGGGGCGCCCCGGCGCCCGGGTCGGCGGCTGGGCGCTCCGGGCGGCCGGCGGTCAGGGGCGGGGGTGTTCGGTGACCTTCAAGGGATGGGGGGTCAGCGCGGCCAGGGACGCGGCGTAGCCGGGGCCCGGGGTCAGGTCGGCCAGCCGGACGGACGGGACGGCCGCGTCGCCGTCCCAGGCCAGGACCTCCGGGTCCGCGCCGGGCGCGGAGAGGTGCAGGGCGGTCATGGGGGCCGCCAGGCCGTGGCCGGTGGCCTTCAGGACGGCCTCCTTGCGGCTCCAGTAGGTGTGGAAGGCGCGGCGGCGCCGCTCGGGCGGCAGCGCGGCGAAGGTCTCGCGTTCGGGGGCGGCCAGGACCATCTCGGCGAGGCGGTCGATGTCGCGGTCGCTCTCGCGCTCGACGTCCACGCCGACCTGCACGCCCTCGGCGACGGCGAGGACGACGCGGTCGCCGGAGTGCGAGAGCGAGAAGTCGACGTCGTGGCCCGGGAGGCGGGGCTTGCCGTGGTCGGCGCCGCAGTGCGGGCACTCGGTGGTGAACGCGAGCGACTCGGGGGCGAGCCCCGTCCGGGCGGCGAGGACGGTGCGGGCGAGGAAGCGCCCGGTGACGAAGCGGGCCTTGTCCTCGGGGCGGGCGAAGCGGTCGTAGCGGGCGCGTTCGGCGGCGGGCAGCAGGTCGCGCATGTGCGGCTCGTCGGCGGGGGCCGACCAGTGCACCTGGATGGGCGTCTCCACGCCGGTGATCCTATGCCGCGTACGCTTGTCGGCCATGCGGCTTGATCTGTTCTCGGACGTGACGGACCTGACGGCGGCGATCGTCGACATCGTGTCGGTGAGCGGCGGGGAGGGGCCGCTCGCGGACGCGGTCGAGGAGGCGCTGCGGGCGCTGCCGCACCTCGCCGTCGAGCGGGTCGGGCACAACGTCGTGGCCCGCACGCGGCTGGGGCGCGCCGAACGGGTCGTCCTGGCCGGGCATCTCGACACCGTGCCGCTGAACGGCAACCTGCCGTCGCGGGTCGAGGGCGACCGGCTGTACGGGTGCGGCACCACCGACATGAAGAGCGGCGTCGCCGTGGCGCTCAAGCTGGCCGCGGCCGTGCGCGAGCCGACGCGCGACATCACGTTCGTGTTCTACGAGTGCGAGGAGATCGAGGCGGAGCGCAACGGGCTGCGGCGGCTCGCCGCCGAACGCCCCGAACTGCTCGCGGGGGACTTCGCCGTCCTGATGGAGCCGACGGGCGCGCTGATCGAGGGCGGCTGCCAGGGCACCATCCGGGTCGAGGTGACGGCGACGGGGGAGCGGGCGCACAGCGCGCGCGCCTGGATGGGGTCGAACGCGATCCACTCGGCCGGACGCATCCTGGACGTCCTGCGCGCGTACGAGCCCACGCGTCCGGTCGTGGACGGGCTCGAATACCGGGAGGGCCTGAACGCGGTGTTCGTCCGCGGGGGCGTCGCGGGGAACGTCGTGCCGGACGAGTGCGTCGTGACGGTGAACTACCGGTTCGCGCCCGACAAGTCGCTGGATGAGGCGGAGGCGTACCTTAGGCGAATCTTCGACGGGTTCGCGGTGAAGGTCACGGACGCGTCGCCCGCCGCGCGTCCCGGGCTGACGCACCCGGCGGCGGACGCGTTCGTCCGGGCCGCCGGTGCGGAGGTCCGGGCGAAGCTCGGCTGGACGGACGTCGCGCGGTTCGCCGAACTGGGCGTACCGGCCGTCAACTACGGGCCGGGGGAGCCGACGCTCGCGCACACCAAGGACGAGTACGTCGAGATCCCGCTGATCGCCGACTGCGAGCGCCGCATGCGCGCCTGGCTCACCGCCTGATCCGCCGGGCCCGCCCGCGCAGCGCGCCGTAAAGGTGAGGTGGCGGAGGTCATGACGCCATTACGGTGGGGTCATGACATCCGAAGACACTCGCCGATCCCGGCGGCAGGGGCCCGCCATGCTGCGCGGGAGCGCCGTCCCGCAGACCACCACCGACCAGCGGCTGCTCGACGCGCGCGGCCCGGCCGACTGGGTGCACGCCGACCCGTGGCGGGTGCTGCGCATCCAGGCCGAGTTCGTGGAGGGCTTCGGGCTGCTGGCGGAGCTGCCGAAGGCCGTCAGCGTGTTCGGCAGTGCCCGCACCAAGCCGGGGACGCCCGAGTACGAGATGGCGGTCGACATCGGCGCCCGGCTGCACGACGCCGGCTACGCGGTGATCACCGGCGGCGGCCCGGGGATCATGGAGGCGGCGAACAAGGGCTGCAACGACAGCGGCGGCCTGTCGGTCGGTCTCGGCATCGAGCTGCCCTTCGAGCAGAAGATGAACGACCACATCGACATCGGCCTGGAGTTCCGGTACTTCTTCGTCCGCAAGACGATGTTCGTGAAGTACTCGCAGGCGTTCGTCGTCCTGCCGGGCGGGTTCGGGACGCTGGACGAGCTGTTCGAGGCGATCACGCTCGTCCAGACCAAGAAGATCACCCGGTTCCCGATCGTGCTCGTCGGCACCGAGTTCTGGGGCGGCCTCCTCGACTGGGTCCGCGCCGTGATGCTGCCGTCCGGGAAGATCTCCGCCGAGGACATGGACCTGATCCACCTCACCGACGACCCCGACGAGGTCGTCAAGGTGATCGTCGAGGGGCACCTCGAGCAGGAGCGGCTGCTGGAGGAGAAGGCCGCGGTCCGGGAGACGGGTGAGCAGGGGGTCGACGGCACGTGAGCGGCTCCCTCGCGGTCTGCGTGTTCTGCGCGTCGAGCAGCCGGATCGACCGCCGTTTCGTCGACCTGGCCGCCGAGGCCGGCGCCGAGCTGGCCCGGCGCGGCCACAGCCTGGTCAGCGGCGGCGCACAGGTGTCGTGCATGGGCGCCGTGGCGCGCGCCGCGCGGGCCGGCGGCGCCCGCACCGTCGGGGTGATCCCCGAGGGCCTGGTCGACCTCGAGATCTCCGACGAGGAGAACGACGAACTGATCGTCACCCCCGACATGCGCGCCCGCAAGGGCGAGATGGACCGCCGCAGCGACGCGTTCCTCGTCCTGCCCGGCGGCATCGGGACGCTCGAGGAGCTGTTCGAGATCTGGACGGCCCGCACCCTCGGCATGCACGACAAGCCGATCGTCCTCCTCGACCCCGTCGGCGTCTACGAGCCGCTGCGCGAACTGATGAAGGGCCTCGCGGAGCACGGCTTCACCCGCCCGGGGGCGTTCGACGCGATCAGTTGGGCCTCGACCGTCCCGGAGGCGTTCGACCTGCTGGA
This sequence comes from Actinomadura sediminis, assembly GCF_042675525.1. NCBI lineage: Bacteria > Bacillati > Actinomycetota > Actinomycetes > Streptosporangiales > Thermomonosporaceae > Actinomadura > Actinomadura sediminis. The sequence continues at coordinate 18,125 of NZ_JBHTJA010000013.1, read as the reverse complement.
ACGCTCCCAGGTCCGGCTCGAGGCCACCCCCGAGGACTACGCCGAAGCCGAACTGTAAAGCGCGCGGCCCGCGGCGTTCGTGGCCGGATCCGGTCTGGACGCGTGTTCTTCGCTGGGTGGGAAGAAGCCTCTGCGGAGGTGGATCCTTGAACGGCGTGACCAGGGTGAAGACGTGTGCGGTGGCGGTCGCGGGCGGGATGCTGCTCGCGGGGTGCACCGGCGGGGACGACGCGGGCGGCGGCGCGACGACCGCCGGTGCGGGCTCGTCCGTCCCGGCGACGGGCGCGGCGGCGGACCTGCAGGAGCAGTACCAGCGGATCGTGGACGCCGTCCTGCCCTCGGTCGTGAAGATCGAGACGGACCGGGGCGAGGGCTCCGGGGTCGTGTTCGACGGCCAGGGGCACATCGTCACGAACGCGCACGTCGTCGCGGGGGCGCGGCGCATCCGGGTGACGGCGGCGAGCGGCGGCGAGCGGATGGACGCGCGGCTCGTCGGGGCGTTCCCGCCGGACGACCTCGCCGTGGTGAAGGTGGACGGCGCGTCCCTCAAGCCCGCGAAGTGGGCCGACTCGAGCAAGGCGCGGGTGGGGCAGATCGTGCTGGCCATGGGCAACCCGCTCGGGCTCGCCGGGAGCGTCACGAACGGGATCGTGTCCGCGCTGCACCGGACTGTGTCGACGCGGGGCGAAGGCGACTTCCAGGGCTCCACCATCGCCGACGCGATCCAGACGAGCGCGCCGATCAACCCCGGCAACAGCGGAGGCGCGCTCGTCACGCTGACCGGCGAGGTGATCGGGATCCCGACCGCGGCGGCGTCCGACCCGTCCATCGGCGGCGCCGCGAACGGGATCGGGTTCGCGACGCCGAGCAACACGGTCAAGCGGATCGTCCCGCAGCTGATCCGGAGCGGCGAGGTGACGAACTCGGGACGGGCGGCGCTCGGCGTCGTCGTCCGGACGATCGTCGACCCGGAGAGCGGGCGCGCGTCCGCGGTCGCGGTGGTGGAGGTGCTCGAGGGCGGCGGCGCCGCCCGGGCCGGGATCGAGGAGGGGGACCTGATCCTCGCCGTGAACGGGACGCCGACGCCGAACCAGACGGCGCTGACGACCGTGCTCGCGAACCTGGAACCGGGGCGGACCGTCACCGTGCGGATTCGCGAACCGGACGGGACGGAGCGGGAGGTGAAGGTGACGCTCGGTGAGCTGCCGGCGTCCGAGCGGCCCTGAGGACGTCACGAGAACAACTGTGTCCTGGGGGTTTCCCGATCGGCGTGCGCTCGTTCACGTCCGGTTAAGCACGGCGGAGAAGGCTCCCGCGTGATCCCCTCACGCGATCCCCTCACTAAGGAGCGTTCATGTCCGTCACCCGTCGTGGAGTGATGAAGGGCGGCGCCGCAGGCGCGATGTCCATCGCGATGGCCGGCAGCCTCGACGCCATCTTCCAGACCTCCGCGGTCGCCGACACCGGCGCCGGCGAGGCCTACGGTTACGGCCCGCTCGTCCCCGACCCCAAGGGCGTTCTCGACCTGCCCCGGGGCTTCTCGTACAAGGAGCTGTCGGTCGAGGGCGACACCATTTCCGACGGCGTCCGGGTCCCCGGCCGTCACGACGCCATGGGAACGTTCCCGACCGGCAAGAACAACGAGCTGCTGGTGGTCCGCAACCACGAGCAGACCCGCAGCGGCGTCAAGGCGATCGCCCCGGACGAGCTGGTGTACGACCCGGAGGCGTTCGGCGGCACCACCACGATGCTGCTGAAGAACGGCGACGAGCTGAAGTCGCAGTACGTCAGCCTCGCCGGGACGTCCACGAACTGCGCGGGCGGCGTCACCCCGTGGGGCACCTGGCTGACCTGCGAGGAGACCGAGGGCTTCAGCGGCGAGAGCAAGAGCCACGGCTGGGTGTTCGAGGTCGACCCGTACGGGCGCCGCACCAAGCCGGAGCCGCTGAAGGAGATGGGCCGCTTCGCGCACGAGGCCGTGTGCGTCGACCCGCACACCCTCACCGCGTACCTCACCGAGGACGCGTCCCGCCCGTTCGGCATGTTCTACCGGTTCCGTCCCCGCGCCCACCGCGGCGACTACCACGCGTACATGCAGGGCGGCCGTCTCGAGGTCGGCTACGTCCGGGACGTCCCGGACCTGTCGCTCATCGACGAGCCCGGCACGAAGCTGCACGTCCGCTGGAAGGCCATCCCGGACAAGTACGCCAAGCAGACCCCGATCCGCCAGCAGTTCGGCCACGAGATCACCCGCACCCAGAAGCTCGAGGGCTGCTGGTGGGGGCACGGCAAGGCGTGGTTCACGGCCAGCTTCGCGTACAAGTCCGACGGCGCCGCCCGCGACCACAAGGGCCAGGTCTGGACGTACGACCCGAAGACGAACGAGTTCGAGCTGCAGCTCATCTTCAAGGCCGACTCGAAGTTCGACGGCCCGGACAACATCGTCGTCTCCCCCTACGGCGGCGGCGTGATCATCGCCGAGGACGGGGACGGCGCGCAGCACCTCGTCGGCACCACGAAGGACAACAGGCCGTTCACGTTCGCCCGCAACGCCGCCAACGGCAGCGAGTTCTGCGGCGTGACGTTCTCGCCCGACGGCCGCACCCTCTACGCCAACCGGCAGAGCGGCCCCGGCGTGACGTTCGCCATCACCGGCCCGTGGAACAAGATCCGCGGCTGACCTAGGCCAGCCCGCGCCGCGTCTCCGCCGGGGGCCGCTCCCCCCGGATGGAGGCCACCATGTCCAGGACGTCGCGCACGGCGGCGGCCTGGGACGCGGGGACGCGCAGCGCCCGCGCTCCCGCCCACGCGTAGACGGACGCCGCGGCCAGCAGCCCGGGATCGGGCTCCCGCGCGTCCGTCTCCAGCGTGACCAGCACCTTCTCCCCGGCGGCGGCCAGGTCCGCGACCCGGCCGGGCGGCGGCGCCGTGCCCGCGTCCACGATCCCGTCCGGCACCCGCGCGTCCGGCGCGAGCAGCGCCACCGGCTCATGCTTCCCCATGCTCCCAAGCGTGGCACGATCTGTACGGGGACGATCCCGCGCCCCGGGCGGCCGGGCCGCTCCGGCGGCACCGACGCGTAGACTGATCGGAGCATGATCGTGCTTGTGGTCCTCGGGCTGGCGGCCGTCGCCGTGCTGGGCGCCGTCGTCGTGCTCGCCATGGGCAGGGGCGGGGAGCTCGCGGCGACGCACCCCGACCACCCGCAGCTCACCCTCGGTGCCGACGGGTGGCCCATCACGCAGGCGGACGTGGCGTACCTGCGGCTGCCGCGCACCCTGTGGGGCTACCAGCCCGACCTGACCGACGAGGCCGTGCGGCGGTTCGCCCGCGTGCTGGCGGACCGCGACGCCGAGATCGACGCGCTGCGCCGGGAGAACGCCGCGCTGCGGCTGCGCGGCGGCGAGTCGGTCGGCGCCCTGTACGGCCTGCGGGAGAGCACCGGACCCACCGCCCTCCCGTCCGACGAGGTCCCCCCGGACGCCGGGGAGCCGCGCGACGACCGGACGGCGGACCGCGCGGAGGAGGAGGGGGAGCGGCCGTGACGACGGCGATCACCGGTGCGGACGGCCTGGCCCGCTGCCCGTGGGGTGCGGGCCCGCCCGACTACCTCGCGTACCACGACGAGGAGTGGGGCCGTCCCGTCCGCGACGACCAGGGGCTCTACGAGCGGCTCTGCCTGGAGGCGTTCCAGTCGGGGCTGTCGTGGCTGACGATCCTGCGCAAGCGCGAGGGGTTCCGGGCCGCGTTCTGCGGCTTCGACCCCGAGAAGGTCGCCGCGTTCGGGCCGGACGACGTGGAGCGGCTGCTCGGCGACGCGGCGATCGTCCGCAACCGGGCGAAGATCGAGGCGGCCATCGGCAACGCCCGCGCCGCCCTCGACCTGCCCGGCGGGCTCGCCGCGACCGCCTGGCGCTACGCCGACCCCGACGCCCCCGGGCACGCCGACACCGCCGACGTGCCCGCCTTCACCGACGGCTCGAAGGCGCTCGCGAAGGAGCTGAAGCGGCACGGGTTCCGGTTCGTCGGCCCCACCACCGCCTACGCCCTCATGCAGGCGTGCGGCCTGGTCGACGACCACCTGATCGGCTGCCACCGGCGCGGCGCCCACCGCTGAGCCGCCCACCGCCGAGCCGCCCACCGGGCCGCCCGCGGGTCACTCCGCCTTCGCGGCGGCCAGGACCGGGACGCCCGACGCGCGGCGCGCGGGCAGCGCGGACGTCGCCAGGGTCACCGCGGCCGCGCCCGCGGCGATCAGCGCGAACAGCCACCAGGGCGCCGTCGGGCGCAGGAACGAGCTGCCGGTCGCCGCGTGCAGCACGCCCATCGTGCCGAGCGCGGCCCCCAGCCCCAGCAGGCCGCCGAGCAGCACGACCGTGGCGGCCTCCCACCGGACGATCGTGCGGATCTGCGGCGCCGTCGCGCCGACCGCGCCGAGCAGCCCGAACTCGCGGGTCCGCTCGCCGACGCTCATCGACACGGTCGCGGCCATCCCGAACAGCGCGAGGACGAGCGCCATCCCGATGAAGCCGTACACGACCGTCAGCCCGTTGGTCATCCCGTCGGCGGCCGCGTCGATGTAGGCGTCCCGGCCGAGGACCTCCGCGCCCGGGACGTCCGCGACCGCGCGGGCGAGCGCGGCCCGGTCGCCGCCGCGCACCAGCACCGCCTGCGCCGCCGCGTTCGGCGCGAGCCGCGCCATCGTGGCGGGCGCGACGAGGGCCTGGTCGGCGAACAGGTGCGACGGATCGTGGTAGCCGCCCGCGACCGTCAGCGCCACCCGGCCCCGCTCGCCCCGCAGCACCAGCCGGTCGCCCGCCCGCAGGCCGTGCGTCTCCATGACCGCGGACGACAGGCCGATCTCGCCGGGGGCGAGCGGGCGCAGGTTCCCGCCGAGGTCGAGCGTCGCGCGCAGGTCCCGCTGGTCCGCGCCCGTCACCGCCAGGTACGGCACCGTGAGCTCCGCCGCGCCGACGATCGTGGCGGTGGTCGTGGTCAGCGCCGTCGCGGACGTCACGCCCGGGACGGCCGCGGCGCGCCCGGCGAGGTCGCGGGGCAGCGAACCCCCGCCGCCGGGCGCGGCGGCGGTGGCCGCGATCGCGTGGTCGGCCCGCAGCACCTCCCGGCCCGCCTCCGCGAACCGGTCGTTCACCGACAGCGTCAGCAGCGCGGTGGCGGCGACCAGCGCGACGCCGAGCATGAGGGACGACGCGGCGGACGCCACGCGGCGCGGGCTGCGGGTGATCGTGGCGCGCGCGAGCCGCCCCGCCTCGCCGCTCACCGCCGTCCCGGCCCGTCCGACGAGGCCGCCGAGCGGGCCGACGAAGAACGGGGCGAGGACGGCGAGCGCGGCCACGGTCGTCATGCAGCCGAACAGCACGAGGACCGCGACGCCCATCGTCCGCTCCATCCCGGGCGGCTCCGCGTACCGCACGGCGAGGGCCGGCCCGAAGAACATCCAGGCGCAGGCGAACACGGCGAGGGCGCCGGCGAGGCGGGGCCACCGCCGGCCGCCGGTGCCGGTGCTCGCCGCCCGCAGCGCCCGCATCGGCGACACCGCGGCGGCCCGCCGCGCCGCCCGTCCCGCCGCGAGCTGGGTGACCAGCAGCCCCGACGCGACGGGCACCGCCAGCGCGACCCAGCCGACCTGCGGGTCGGCGGCGGAGATGTCGAAGCCGTCCGCGGCGAACGCACGGGTCAGCAGCGCCGACACCGGGTAGCCGGCGAGTAGCCCGCCGAGCGACGCGACGGCGCCCACGGCTAGCGCCTCCAGCCGGATCAGCCGCTTGAGCTGCCGCGGGGTGGCGCCGATCGCGCCGAGCAGCGCCAGCCGAGGCGTCCGCTGCCGGACGAGCGCGCCGAACGTGTTCGCCACCACGAACAGGCCGACGAACACCGCCACGGACGCGATCGTGCCGATCGCGCCGCCCACCGACGCCCCGGTCGACCGCAGGTCCGCCGAATGCGACTCCAGCACGTCCTGCGCCGTCCGGACGGTCGCGTCGCCGCGCAGGTCGCGGGCCAGCCGCCCGCGCAGCTCGCCCGCCGACACCCCGGGCTCGGCGTCCGCCCACACCGCCTGCCACACGCCCGGCTCCAGCCCGGCCGCGCGCCGCACCGTCTCCGGCGGCGCCAGCACCAGGTCGCCGGACGCGACCGCGTCGCGGCCCTGCACGGTGACGATCCCGACGACCGTCATCGTCCGGGCGCGATCCGGCAGCAGCACCGAGAGCGCGCCGCCGACGCCGATCTTCCCGGCCCGCGCGACGTGCCGGGTGACCGCGACCTCGCCGTCCCGCGCGGGCGCCCGTCCCGACTCGAGCCGGTACGCGTTCAGCGACGGTTCCGCGATCCACGGGCGCAGCGTCGTGCCCGCACCGGCCGGCGGGACGACCGGGTCGCCGTCCCGCCCGCTCACGGTGACCGGCACCCGCGCGTCCCCGGCCGCCGCCGCGACTCCCGGGCGGCCCGCGACCCGCTCGAGCGCGATCCGTCCGTCCGGCGCCGCGTACAGGTCGCCCGGGTCGCTCTCGCCGGCCTGCACCAGCACGTCCGCCCGGGCGAACTCGCCGGCGTCGCTGCCCGACACCGCCGCCTGCGCCCGCAGCGCGAACTGCAGCGACCCGGCGATCAACCCGATCGCGAACACGCCCGCGAGCAGCGTCGCGACGAGCCGTCCCCACCCCTCCGCGAACGAGCGCCGCGCGATGAGCCACATGGCGGTCAGCCCTCCATCCGGCGCATCACCGCGTGGACGCCGTCGATCGTCGGGTCCGCGAGCTCGTGCACGATCCGGCCGTCCGCGAGGAACAGCGCCCGGTCCGCGTGCGCGGCCGCCGCCGGATCGTGCGTCACCATGATCACCGTCTGCCCGTAGTCGTCGACCGCCGCCCGCAGGATCCCGAGCACCTCGCCGCCCGAACGGGAGTCGAGGTTGCCCGTCGGCTCGTCCGCGAACAGGACGTCCGGGCGCGTCAGCAGCGCCCGCGCCACCGCGACCCGCTGCTGCTGCCCGCCCGACATCTCGCTCGGGCGGTGCGCCAGGCGCCCCCGCAGGCCGAGGGCGTCCACGAGGGCGCCGAACCACGCGGGGTCGGCCTTCCGGCCGCCGAGCCGCCCGGTGAGCCGGATGTTCTCCTCGGCCGTCAGCATCGGCAGCAGGTTGAACGACTGGAACACGAACCCGAGCCGGTCCCGCCGCAGCCGCGTCAGCTTCGTCCGCGACAGCCCGGTGAGCTCGACCCCGCCGATCCGGACCGACCCCGACGTCACGGTGTCGAGCCCCGCGAGGCAGTGCAGGAACGTCGACTTCCCCGACCCGGACGGCCCCATGATCGCGGTGAACCGGCCGCGCGGGAACGCCGCCGAGACCCCGCGCAGCGCCGTCACCGCGCCGTCGCCCGTCCCGTACCGCTTGACAAGGTCGATCGCCACGGCCGCGTGCTCGGCGGTGTCCGCGCCGGGCGGCGCGGCGGATGTCTGCGTCATGCCCTCAAGCCAACCGGCGCGGGCCCGGCACCGCACTGGCGCGCACTCCCGGATCCGGGGTGGGGTTACCCGTAGCTCCACCCAGGTGGAGACCCGAGGTAGACCTGGCCCCACCCCGGATCCGTCGGCCCGCGCCAATGATCCGCGAGCCGCGCCGCGATTGCCTTGAACGCGTGAAAGCGCAGTTCAGAACCCCCGCCCTCTACGCCCTCTGCGCCGCCTTCGCCGCGGCGACGGCGGCCGTCACCCACCTCCCCCCGCACCGGACGTGGGGAGCCCTGGCCGCCGCGGCCTACACCCTCGCCGCCCTGGCGTCCGCGGCCCCCCGCCTCCGCGCCCGCCGCGGCGTCCCTCTCCGGGCCCACCGACCCGGCGCCGCGCGGCCCGGGCCGGACGCGCCGCCTCCGGGCTCCCGGCTCGGGGCGGCGGCAGGCCGGTTCCGCCCCCGCGCCGGAGCGGTCGCGGGGTTCGCGTTCGCGGGGGCCGCGGTGGCGCCGCTGGCGGTGCTCGTGGCGACCGGGCAGGCGCAGCCGGAGGCCGGGGTCGTCGAGCGGTCGGCCGCGCACCTCCTCGACCACGGCACGCCCTACCGCGTCCCGGAGCCGGGGGAGGGCTACGAGGCGTACAACCCCTACCTTCCCGCGATGGCGGTGCTCGGCCTGCCGTCCGCGCTGACCGGCGTGGACGTCCGCGTGGTGTTCACCGTCGCGTTCGTCGCGCTGTTCGCCGCGAGCGCCCTCCTGCTGCGCGGCCGGACGGCGCTCGGCCCGCTCACGCTGCTCGCCGCGTCCCCGCTGGTGGCGCTGCCGCTCGCGGTCGGCGGGGACGACCTGCCGGTGCTCGGGCTGGCGTGCCTCGGGCTCGCGCTCGCCGCGCGGGGGAACCCGGCGGCGGCCGGGGCGGTGCTGGGCGTCGCGGGGGCGATGAAGCCGACCGCGTGGCCCGTGCTCGCCGTCTGCGCGGCGCTGCTCGTCCACCGCCGGTCCGGCGGGCGGCGGTTCGCCGCGGCGGCCGGGATGGTGCTCGCGGCCGGGGTCGCCGGTCCGGCGCTCGCCGACCCGCGGGGGTTCCTCGAGAACGCGGTGCGGTTCCCGATGGGGCTTGCGGGCGCCGCGTCGCCCGCGGACAGCCCGCTGCCCGGGCGGCTCCTCGCCGACCTCGGGGCGGGCGGGCACGCGGCGGCGCTCGCGGCGCTCGTCCTCGCGGCGGCGGCCATGGCGGTGTCGCTGGCGGTGCGGCCCCCGGCGGACGTGCGGGCGGCGGCGCTGCGGGTGGCCGCGGGACTCGCGCTGGCGACCGCGCTGATGCCCGCGTCCCGGTGGGGCTACCTCGTGTACCCGGCGGTGCTCGTGCTGTGGGCGCGGATCGCCGCGCGTCCCCGCGTGCGGACGGAGGCGGAGCTGTGGCTCGCTGCCTGATCGTCACCAACGACTTCCCGCCCCGGCGCGGCGGCATCGAGACGTTCGTGTTCGAGGTGGCGCGCCGGTTCCCGCCCGACGAGGTCGTCGTGTACACGTCGGCGGAGCCGGGCGCCGCGGAGTTCGACCGCGGGCTCCCGTTCCCGGTGGTGCGGGACCGGGCGCGGACGCTCCTGCCGACGCCCCGCACGGCCCGGACGGCCCGCCGGCTCATCGACGTCCACGGCTGCGACCGGGTCTGGTTCGGCGCGGCGGCGCCGCTCGGGCTGCTCGCCGGACGGCTCGGCGTGCCGTCGGTCGCGACGACGCACGGGCACGAGGTGTGGTGGGCCGCGGTGCCGGGCGCGCGGGGCGTCCTGCGGAGGATCGGCGAGCGCGCCGACGTCGTCACGTACCTCACCGAGCACACCCGCCGCCGGATCGCCCCCGCGCTCGGCCCGGGCGCGCGGCTCGAACGGCTCGTCCCCGGCGTGGACGCCGGGGTGTTCCGCCCGGACGCGGACGGGACGGACGTGCGCCGCCGGTTCGGGCTCGCCGATCGCCCGGTCGTCCTCACCGTGTCGCGGCTCGTCGCCCGCAAGGGGCAGGACCGGCTGATCCGCGCGATGCCGCGCGTGCGCGAGGCGGTTCCGGGCGCGACGCTGCTGATCGTCGGGGGCGGGCCCCGCGAGGCCCGGCTGCGCCGGGCGGCGGGGGAGGGCGTGGTGTTCGCCGGGTCGGTCCCGCACCGGGAACTGCCGCCCTACTACGCGGCCGCCGACGCGTTCGCGATGCCGTGCCGGTCGCGGCGGCTCGGGCTGGAGACCGAGGGCCTCGGCATCGTGTTCCTGGAGGCCGCGGCCGCCGGTCTGCCGGTGCTCGCGGGCGACTCGGGCGGCGCGCCGGAGACCGTCCGGCACGGCGAGACCGGGTACGTGGTGGATCCCGCGTTGGTGGACGAGATCGCCGCGCGGCTCGTCGAGCTGCTCGTCCGTCCGGGCGCGATGGGGGAGAAGGGACGGGCGCGGGCGCGTGACGAGTGGAGCTGGGACCGTACGTACCGCACGCTCCGGGAGCTTACGGTCTGAGCATGCGAAGTCCGTGGCGTGCGATGGCGGGGAACCCGCTGCGGTTCCTGCTGTCGGCGTGGCCGTGGCGGTCGCTCGCCTACCTGCTGAGCGGCCTGGTCACCGGGATCCTGTGGACGCTGCTGGCGATCGTGCTGGTGGTGGTCGGGGCGCTCCTCGCGCCCGTCGGGATCGGGATCGTCCTGCTGCTGTGCGTGCCGCTGTCGGCGATCGGGCTCGGCGCGGTGGACCGGCGGCGGCTGCGGCTGCTCGATGCGCGCCCGGCGCCGTCCCCGCACCGCGACCCGCGGGAGGCGGGGCTGCGGCCCTGGCTGCGGTTCCGGCTGCGGGAGACGGCGACGTGGCGGGAGCTGGGGCACGCGGTGCTGGCCGGCCTGCTGTCGGTGGTGGCCGTCATGGCGCCCCTCGTGCTGTTCGTGGGCGGCGTCGTGCAGGCGGGCGCGCCGATGCTCGTCGGGCACGGCGACCAGATCGAGTACGGGACGGCCGGGACGGTCGACACGAGCGGCGAGGCGTGGCCGGTGGCCGTGTTCGGGGGGCTGATGGTCGTCCTCGGCTTCTACGCGATGACGGTCGCGGCGGCGGCGCGGGCCGCGCTCGACCGGGCGCTGCTCGTCCGCCCGGTCGAGGAGGAGCTCGTGGCCGTCCGGGCGTCCCGGGCCCGGATGGCGGACGCGTTCGAGGCCGAGCGGCGGCGCATCGAGCGGGACCTGCACGACGGCGCGCAGCAGCGCCTCACCGGGCTGATCATGACGCTGGGCCTGGCGAGGCTGGACGGCGGCGGCGCGTGGGCCGCGAAGGCGCAGGACGAGGCGCGGGCGGCGCTCGAGGAACTGCGCGACCTCGTGCGCGGCATCCACCCGTCCGTGCTGACCGACCGGGGCCTGCGGGCCGCCGTGGAGTCGCTCGCCGAACGGTCGGCCGTCCCGGTCGAGGTGGACGTCGACCTGCCCGGACGGCCGCCGGAGGCGATCGAGTCGGCCGCGTACTTCGTCGTCGCCGAGGCGCTCGCGAACGTCGCCAAGCACAGCGGGGCGAGCCGCGCCCGGGTGACCGTGCGGCGGAGCCGGAGGTGCCTGCACATCGAGGTGCGCGACGACGGGACGGGCGGCGCGGCGGCCCACGGCGGCGGTGGCGACGGCGGTGGCGACGGCGGCGACGGCGGGGGCAGCGGCCTGCAGGGGCTCGCCGACCGCGTCGCCGTGTACGACGGGACCGTCCGGCTGTCCAGCCCGCCCGGTGGGCCTACGATCCTGCGGGTGGAGATCCCATGCGAGTCGTGATCGCCGAGGACTCGGTGCTGCTGCGCGAGGGCCTCGGCCAGATCCTCGGCCGGTTCGGGCACGAGGTCGCCGCGGCCGTCGCCGACGCGCCCGCGCTGGCCGCCGCCGTCGCCGAGCACGCCCCGGACCTCGTGCTGACGGACGTCCGGATGCCGCCCGGCTTCCGCGACGAGGGCCTGCGGGCGGCGCTCGCGCTGCGCGCCGCGAATCCCGGCCTGCCGATCCTGGTGCTGTCGCAGTACGTCGAGCAGTCCTACGCCGCGGACCTCCTGCAGACGGGCGGGGCGGTCGGCTACCTGCTGAAGGACCGGGTCGGGGAGGTCGCCGAGTTCGTCGACGCCCTCGACCGGGTCGCCGCGGGCGGCACCGTGATCGACCCGGAGGTGGTGCGGCGGCTGCTCGCGCGGCGGCGGGACCGCTCGCCGCTGGAGCGCCTCACCGCGCGCGAGCGGGAGGTGCTGGCGCTGATGGCGGAGGGACGCTCCAACGGCGCGATCGCCCGCGCCCTCGTGGTCGGCGAGGCGGCGGTGGTCAAGCACGTCGGGTCGATCTTCGGGAAGCTCGAGCTGCACCAGACGTCCGACGACCACCGCCGCGTCCGCGCCGTCCTCGCCTACCTGCGCGAGGAGTCCTAGCGCCCCGCGTCAGCGGCCCTCGTCTCAGCGGCCCTCGTCTCAGCGGCCCTCGTCTCAGCGGCCCTCGTCTCAGCGGATCAGCGGCCCTCGAACGCCGGCTGCTCCTTCTTCAGGAACGCCGCGGTGGCGTTGCGGTGGTCGGACGTCCGGACGGCCTCGTCCTGCAGGTCGGCCTCCTTGGCGAGCGCGGACGCGAGGCCGTGCGTCGCCGCGTGGCCGAGCGCCGCCTTCACCGCGGCGTACGCGGCGGTGGGGCCGGCGGCGAGGCGCCGGGCCAGCTCGACGGCCGCGGGGGCGAGCTCGTCCGCCGGGACCACCCGGTTGACCAGGCCCAGTTCGAGCGCCTCGGGCGCCTTCAGGGGCTCGCCGAGCAGCAGCAGCTCGGCGGCCTTCGCGCGGCCGACGAGCCGCGGCAGCGTCCACGACATGCCGCTGTCGGGGCCGAGCCCGATCCCGGTGAACGCCGTCGCGAACCGGGCCTTGTCGGACGCGACGACCAGGTCGCAGGCCAGCGCCAGCGACGCGCCCGCGCCCGCCGCGACGCCGTTCACCGCCGCGACGACCGGCTTGCCCATGTTCGCGATGCCGAGCACGATCGGGTTGTACTGCTCGCGGACGGTGTTGTTCAGGTCCCGCCCGGCGGCGAGGTTGTCGGCGTGCTCGCGCAGGTCCTGGCCCGCGCAGAACGCCCGCCCGGCGCCGGTCAGGATCACCGCGCGGGCCGCGCCGTCGGACGCCGCGCGCTCGACGGTCCCGCGCAGGGCGTCCTTCATCTCCGACGTCAGCGAGTTCATCCCGTCGGGACGGTTCAGCGTGATCGTCGCGACGGCATCGGTCACGTCGTACAGCACGGTGTCGGACATTCGGCGCCTCCAGCTCTTTCGTAGATCTTCTCCGGCAACCATCGACGAACCGGACGTCGCGGGCAAGGGCCGATCCCGCCCGCACGGCGGTCCCGGCGCCATTCCCGCAACCTCGTGGTCCTTCCCCGAAAAGGGCCGCGGACCTGCGGCGAGCACGATCTGGAGGCTGATCGTTACCACTTCGCGCCCAGAAGACGAGATAATGGACCACTACTGATGACGCTTGTTGCGACTGGCGGCCGTGCGGCCACCGCTGAGCACACGCTGGGCGAGGTCGCGGCCCTACGCAGGAAGGGGATACACGCATGGCGGCGATGAAGCCGCGGACGGGAGACGGTCCGCTCGAAGTGACCAAGGAGGGGCGCGGAATCGTCATGCGGGTCCCGCTCGAAGGCGGCGGCCGCCTTGTTGTCGAGCTCTCCGCAGACGAGGCCAAGGACCTCGGCGAGGCCCTGAAAGACGTCGTGGGCTGACGCCCCGCCGCACCCGGCTTGCCGGCGACGGTCCCGGCGACGCCGCCGGGGCCTTCGCCGTTTCCGCGGCCCGGCGCACGCCGTCTCGCACGTCGCATCACCTAGACACGCGTCACCACAGGGGGGATCGTCGTCATGCCCATCGAAACCCGTGTCCGCGGAGCCGGCGGCACCGTCTCCGGGACGGCCGCCGAGCTCGGGGCCGAGGCCGCCGCGGTGCCCGTCCGCTCCGGCCCGGACGGCCCGGTCGCGCCCGCGGCGGAGATCGCCGGGCTCCTCCCGTTCGGCCTCGACGAACTGCTGACCCTGCACCGCGCCAAGGGCGAGCCGGGCGAGATCGTGTCCGCGCACGTGCCGCTGGACGGCCGCGTGCGCGAGCTGCTGCTGTACGGCGTGGGCGAGGCGCGCCCGGCCGACCTGCGCCGGGCCGGCGCCGCGCTGGCCCGCCGCGGCAGGGGCCGGGCCGCGCTCGTCGCGGGCGTCCCGGACGGCGACCTCGCGGCGTTCGCGGAGGGCGCCCTGCTCGCCTCCTACCGGTTCACGGTCGGCGAGCCGTCCGGCCCCGGCCCCCTCGGGGAACTGGTCGTGCTGACCGAGGCCGGTCCCGGCGCCGGTGCGGACGCCCTCGAACGCGGCGCCGCGCGCGCCCACGCGACCGCGCTCGCCCGCGACCTCGCCAACACCCCGTCCGCCGAGAAGGACCCCTCCTGGCTCGCCGCGCGGGCCGCGCGCGTCGCCGACGACGCCGGGCTCGGCATCCGCGTCCGGGACGAGAAGGAGCTCGCCGAAGGCGGGTTCGGCGGCCTCCTCGCCGTCGGGGCCGGGTCGGCCCGGCCGCCCCGGCTGATCGAGCTGACGTACGTCCCGGACGGGACGCCCGACCGGCACGTCGTCCTCGTCGGCAAGGGCATCACGTTCGACACCGGCGGCCTCCAGCTCAAGCCCAGCGAGGGCATGAAGACGATGAAGACCGACATGGCGGGCGGCGGCGCCGTCATCGCCGCCATGAGCGCGCTGCGCGCCCTCGGCGTCCGCGCCCGCGTCACCGGTCTCGTCGCCGCCGCCGAGAACATGCCGTCGGGGTCGGCCATGCGCCCCGGCGACGTGATCACCCACTTCGGCGGCCGGACGTCGGAGGTGCTCAACACCGACGCCGAGGGACGGCTCGTCCTCGCCGACGCGCTCGCCTACGCCGCCGCCGAACTGGACGCCGACGCCGTCGTCGACGTCGCGACCCTCACCGGCGCCGCGAAGGTCGCGCTCGGGCTGAGGCACGGGGCCCTGTTCGCGTCCGACGACGCCCTCGCCGCCGCCCTCACCGCCGCCGGGGACGCGGCCGGGGAGCCGCTGTGGCGGCTGCCGCTCACCGACGAGTACCGCGCCGCGCTCGACTCCGACGTCGCCGACCTCGCCAACCTCGGGCGCGGCGGCTACGGCGGCGGCGCGATCACCGCGGCGCTGTTCCTGCGGGAGTTCGCGGGCGACCGCCCGTGGGCCCACCTGGACATCGCGGGCCCCGGCCGCGCCGCGTCCGACGACGCCGAGATCACCCGCGGCGCCACCGGGTACGGCACCCGGCTGCTGCTGGAGTGGCTGTCCTGACGGCGCCGGCGGCGCCCGGCCCGCGCGGCCGCCGCGCGGTCACTTCGGTCACTTCGTGCGGCGGTCGATCACCGGGATCCGGCGGCGCCGCCGCGCCTGCTTGACGACCTCCGCGAGGGACGCGTCCCAGCCCGGCTCCACGGAGAACGCCCACGGTTCCGCGGCGGCCGTCGCCGGGACGTCCCGCAGCGTCAGCGCCACGAGCGCCGGGCGCTCGGCCGTCCGCGCCAGTTCCGCCAGCTCCGGCGTCGGCAGGAACACCAGGTGGTCGCGGACGCCGCCGCGCGCCCCCGTGACCCCGCGCCGGATCGCCGCCATCGCCGCGACGTCGTCCCACGGCAGCGTCCGCGCCGCCCGCTTCGGCAGCGGCCAGCGCGCCGGGCGCCGCACCCCGGCCGCGTCGAACTCCAGGACGGGACGCCGCGCGGTCAGCTCCCCGAGCGCCACCAGCAGGCCCCACCCGAACAGGACGACCCCGGCGGCCCCGAGCACGACGAACACCGCGCTCCCGAAGCCGAGTCCGCGCACCACCCCGCCCGAGGCGAAGCCCACCGACGCCAGGAACAGGATCGCCAGCGCCAGCGCCCGCCAGACGCCCCGCCACCCGGTCCGGTCGCGCACGGCGAACACCCCGTCGGCGTCCGCGCCCGCAGCGGTGCCCGCGGTCCTGCCGGTGTCGCCGGTGTCGTCGCGGGCGGTGTCGTCGCGGGCCGTGTCGTTGCGAGCGGGGTCGGCGTCGGTGCCGTCCATGGCGGTCAGCCGCGCTTGACGGCGCAGAGCAGGCCGTCGCCGACCGGGATCAGCAGCGGGACGAGCCGCTCGTCGTCGGCGATCATCCGGTGCACGTCCCGGATCGCCTCCGTGACGGGGTCGCGGACCTGCGCGTCGGCCACCCGGTGGTGCCACAGCGCGTTGTCGAACGCGACGACGCCGCCTGGCCGCAGCAGCCGCAGCGCCGCCGTCAGGTACTCGGGGTACTCCTGCTTCACCGCGTCGCAGAACACCATGTCGTAGGCGCCGTCGGTGAGCCGCGGCAGCACCTCCAGAGCCGGGCCGCTGATCATGCGGGTGCGGAACGAGCCGAGGCCCGCCTCCCGGTACGCCTGCTTCGCCAGCCGCTGGTTCTCGGGCTCGATGTCCACGCTCGTCAGCACCGCGTCCGGCGGCATCCCGCGCATCAGGTACACACCGGACACGCCGCAGCCCGAGCCGACCTCCACGACCGTGCGGGCCCCGAGCAGCGTCGCCAGGAAGCGCAGCGCCGCGCCGCCGGCCGCACCGATCGGCTGCGCGCCGACCTCCTCCCCGCGCCGCCGGGCGTCCCGGAGCGGTTCGTCCTCGGGGTGGAAATCCTCCACGTAGGCCAGGGTGGCCTGAATGGCGTCGATGGCTGCCTCCTCGCGGGACCCCCGCCTGGCTCATGCTGGAAAGACCATATCGTTGACAGGGAACCAACTGGCGTTTCAGCGCGTTGTAACCAGCGAACGCGTCCACCCCTGATGGACGGGAGAACAGCCGTCGAACCGGCGCAGCCGCCCAGCCCCGGCGAGAGCGTGCCGTACCAAGACGACGTCTTGGATGACACCAGAGAGGAACAGCCCGGCACCATGGGAGTCGCAGCACTCAGTTTCCGAAGCGCTGTGGGCGTCGGCGCCAGGCAGGGGCTCAACAGCGCCGCCCGCACGCGCGAGAACGCCCCCGAGGCCGAGTGGGCGCCGCCGTCCTGGGACGAGGTCGTCCGCGAGCATTCCGGCCGCGTGTACCGGCTCGCCTACCGGCTGACCGGCAACCAGCACGACGCCGAAGACCTCACGCAGGAGGTCTTCGTCCGTGTCTTCCGGTCCCTGGCGAACTACACGCCCGGCACGTTCGAGGGCTGGCTGCACCGCATCACCACGAACCTGTTCCTCGACCAGGCGCGCCGCAAGCAGCGCATCCGGTTCGAGGGCCTCGCCGACGACGCCGCCGAGCGGATCCAGGGCCGCGAGCCGACCCCGGCGCAGGCGTACGACGACACCAACTTCGACGCCGACGTCCAGGCCGCGCTCGACGCCCTCGCGCCCGAGTACCGCGCCGCCGTCGTGCTCTGCGACATCGAAGGCCTCTCCTACGAGGAGATCTCCGCCACCCTCGGGGTGAAGCTCGGCACCGTCCGCAGCCGGATCCACCGGGGCCGCGCGCAGCTCCGCGAGGCGCTCGACCACCGCGCGCCGACCCGCCGCCGGCCCGGCACGCGGAACGAGCGGTTCCCGGTGGCCGCCGCGGCGGACGCCGCAACGGAAGACCCGGCCGACACGCCGGTCGACACGGTCGCGCACGCGGGGGCGTCCGCGGCCGGCGTCACCGCGGCCGCGCCCGGCGCGGGGACGCACGGGGGCATCACCGCCGCGGGCCACCGGCCGGAGGACGCGTAAGCGAACCGGCGCACGGAGCCGCGCCGCGCACGACCTGACAGAACGACGAGGGAGCCGCGTGAGTTGTCTGGGGGAACGTCTGACCGCCCTGGTCGACGGTGAGCTGGGACACGACGAGCGCGAGCGGGCCCACGCCCATCTCGCGGTGTGCGCCCGCTGCCGGGCGGAGGCCGCCACCCTGCGCAGCCTCAAGGGACGCCTGCGCGGGCTCGGGGGAGCCCCCGAGCCCGGCGCCGACGACCTTCCCACCGACGACTTCCTCACCCGGCTCCGCGCCCTGGGCGAGACCGCCGCGCCCTCCGGGTCCCCGCCGCCCGGCGCGTCCGAGGTTCCGGACCCGTTCGCGATTCCCGGGCGGTCCGGCGAACCCGGCCCGCACGGCGAACCCGGTGGCCCGTTCGGCGAACCC
Organism: Actinomadura sediminis; assembly: GCF_042675525.1. Lineage (NCBI taxonomy): Bacteria > Bacillati > Actinomycetota > Actinomycetes > Streptosporangiales > Thermomonosporaceae > Actinomadura > Actinomadura sediminis. The sequence continues at coordinate 473 of NZ_JBHTJA010000013.1, read as the reverse complement.
CCTGCCACGCGAGGACGTCCCGCACGGCCGCGACGATCATCCGGCCGCCCGTCCCGTCCCGTCCGCGCCGCGGCGTTCGCGGGCCCGCGCGACACGCGTCCCGCCGGGCACGCCGCCGCCCTCGCCCGTCCCCGCCGCCGCTTCCTGGTGATGGGCGCGGCGACGCTCGCCCTCGGCCTCGGCACCGCCTCGTACGCGGCGGGCGGCGGCCGGCCGGGCCCCGCGATCACCCCCGAGTTCGACCGGTTCGCCGTCGAGCACGCGATGACCTCGGGCGACGCGCCCGTGACCGGCACCGATCCCCGGCCGCTCGGCCGCACCGGCTCCCCGGTGCCGGCCGACGCGTCGCCGGGCGCGGTCGTGCCCGCCGCCCCGACGCCGGGCGCGACGACCCCGGGCGCGACGCCGATCGCCTCCCCGGTCACGTCCGTTCCGGTCCCCGCGGGGCCGTGACGGCCGCGTCCAGCGCGGCG
>NZ_JBHTJA010000012.1:0-119140 GCF_042675525.1 Actinomadura sediminis | reverse complement strand
GGCTCTGCGGGACGCCCGGCCCCGGCGGGACGGCGGGCGGCGGTGAGGCCGCCGCGCCCGCGGCGGCGGCCCGGCGGCGCTCGTGGCGCGGGAAGGCGAGCAGCGCCAGCACGGCCAGCAGCACCCCGGCGACCCGCAGCGAGAACGGCGCCACGTCGCCCGGCCACGGCTCCCCGAACAGCAGCGTCGCCGACAGCAGCAGGTGCGTCTTCGCCGTCACCGTGACGACCGTGACGATGATCGTGAGGCGGCACCGCTGCAACCCGATCGACACGAGCCCGAGGCCGAGCACGCCCGCCAGCAGGAACAGGTACGGGTGCGGGGTCGCGAGGGCGCCGAACCCCCGCCCGTCCGCCAGCAGCATCGCCGTCCCGAGCCCGAACGCCTCGGTCGCGCCGAGCAGGACGCCCGCGCCGACCCCGTACGCGATGCCGGTGACGGGGCGCGCGTGCCGGCCCGCGACCGGACGGTCGCGGACGCTGAACATCCAGATCGGCACGGCCAGCGACGGCACGAACACCAGCGCCGCCTTCCACAGCGACAGCGCCGCCGCCGCGTCCCCGCCGCCCGTCCGGTGGAGCGCGTCGGCGAGCGACCGGCCGTCCCCGAGCAGCAGCGACAGCGCGGCCGTCACCATCGCCGCGACGGTGACGACCACGGCGAGCCACTCGCGCGACGTCGGCCGCTCGCCGAACCCGCTCATCCCGACGACCAGCAGCAGCACCAGGGACAGGCCGTAGGCGGGCAGCGCGGCGATCACCGGCAGCGTCACCAGCGCGGCCGCGGACATCGCGAACCCGCCGATCAGCAGCGCGACGGCCGCGACCCAGCGGGGGCGCAGCAGCTCCGCCCCGGCGTGCAGCGGATGCCGTCCGCTGATCGGGTCCAGCGGCCGGACGGCCGTCTTGAACAGGACGAAGGCGACGATGTAGACGGCCTGCGCGGCGCAGGCGAGGACGACCGCGTGCATGGCGACCTCCGAGGGCGCGGTTCCCGCGGGCCCGGACGCCGCGGCGCCCGGCCACCCGTTCACCAGCCGGATAACTGTTCTTCATCGGATGGTGACATGGGACGACCCTGCGGCGATTCGCCGACGAACACGGAGATATTCGCGCTTTTATGCGCCTAAGTGACAGTACGCGAATCGCCTTCGGATTCCGCGGACAACCGCCGCCGGACGACCTTCCCCGTCGCGTTCCGCGGCAGTTCGGCGACGAAGTGCACGTCGCGCGGGACGGCGAACCGGGCGAGACGGTCGCGGACGTGCTCCCGCACCGCGTCCGCGTCGAGCGACGCGCCGTCCCGCAGGACGACGAACGCGGCCGCGCGCTGCCCGAACCTCTCGTCCGGCACCCCGGTCACCGCGACCTCCCGCACCTCCGGCAGCCCCTCGATGACCTCCTCGATCGCCCCCGGGAACACGTTCTCCCCACCGGAGACGATCATGTCGTCGTCCCGTCCGTGCACGTACAGGCGCCCGTGCTCGTCGATCCGGCCGACGTCCCCGAGGCTGATCATCCCGTCGCGCATCTCCTTCGCGCCGCCGCCCGTGTACCCCGCGAACAGCAGCTCGTTCGCCGCGAAGATCCGCCCGACGGTCCCCGCCGGGACCGGCCGGCCCGCATCGTCCAGGATCGCGACCCGGGTCCCCGGCGGCGGCGTCCCCGCCGTGTCCGGCGCGGCCCGCAGGTCCGCGGGCGTCGCGATCGTCACCCACGACGCCTCCGTCGACCCGTACAGGTTGTAGAGGACGTCGCCGAACTCGTCCATGAACGCCGTCGCCAGCGTCGCGGGCAGCGCCGACCCGCTCACCGCCGCGATCCGCAGCGACGGCACCGCCGGCCGGTCCGGGACGTCCAGGATCCGCTGCAGCATCACCGGCACCGCCACCAGCGCGGTCGCCTCGGTCGCCGCGACCGTCCGCAGCGTCTCCGCCGGGTCGAACCGGGGCCGCAGGACGATCGTCGCGCGCAGCGAGATCGCGACCTGCAGCATCGCGTAACCCCAGGTGTGGAACAGCGGCGCCTCGATGAACATCCGCTCGTGCACCCGGTACGGGATCCGCGACAGGATCGACGTCAGCGGCGTCAGCCCCGGCCGCGACTTGCGGTCCGCCCCCTTCGGGGCCCCGGTCGTGCCCGAACTCAGCACGATCGTCCGTCCGGTCTTGGCGGGAGGCTCGACCTTCGACCCGTCGTCGGCCGCGACGAGCGCCTCCAGCTCGACGTCGGTGACGGCCCGCACGCCGTCCGGCAGCGCCTCCAGGAACCCGCCGAACTCCTCGTCGGCGATCACCACGCCGACCCGCTGCTCCTCGACCACCACGAGGAGCTGCTCGACGCTCATCCCCGTGTTCATCAGCACCAGGTCGGCGCCCGCCTTGCCGCACGCCGCCAGCGCCTCGATCATCCCCCGGTGGTTCCGGCACAGCACCGCCACGACCTTGCCCCGCACGTGCGCGGCCAGCCGGTCGGTGCGCGCGTCGAGCTCCCCGTAGGTCAGCTCCCCCAGATGGTCGATGACCGCGACCCGGTCCGGGTCGCGCGCCGCGGCCGACGCGACCGTCCCGCCCAGCACGGTGCCCCACCTGCGCAGCGCGCCGAGCTGGCGGGCGACCCGCAGCGGCGGACCCGGACGCCACAGCCCGCTGCGGGCGAACATCCCGCCCGCCCGCGCGACCGACGCCGTGCGACGCCCGAACTCCGATCCGCTCATCGGCACTCCCCACCCTGGTCGTTTCGGGTTTCCGACCGTACGGACGAGGAAGTACCGGTTTCTTCTACTTCAGCCCAGCTCTTCGCCTTCGCCGTTGTCAGTGGACTGACAAGTTCACGCACCGCCGACCTTCGCCGGGACGGCGTCGTCCGCGTCGTCCGGCTCGGGCAGGTCGAGGCTGTCGCGCAGCCGCACCGGCTTCAGCGCCGCCGCCGCGACGATCCCGACGACCGCGATCCCCGCGGAGACGAGGAAGATGTGCCCGGTCGCGTCCCCGTACGCGGCCCGCACCACCTCGCGGATCGGCGCCGGCAGCGCCGCCACGTCCAGGTCGCCGCCCGCGCCGCCGCTCCGCGACGCCGGCACCCCCAGCTTCGCGAGGCCCTCGGCGATGTGGTCCGCGACCTTGTTCGCCAGCAGCGCCCCGAGCACCGAGACGCCGACCGTCCCGCCCAGCGACCGGAAGAACGTCACCGTGCCGCTCGCCGCGCCGATCTCGTCCAGCCGCACCGAGTTCTGCACGACCAGCACCAGGTTCTGCATCGTCATGCCGACGCCCACGCCGATCAGGAACATCCCGGCGCCCAGGTACACCAGCGACGTCTCGTGGTCGATGACCGACAGCATCGCGAACCCGGCCGTCAGCACCACCGAGCCGATGACGATGTACTGCTTGACCGTCCCGGTCCTGGTCGCCAGCCGCCCCGCGACCGTGGACGACCCGAGGACCCCCAGCATCATCGGGAACGTCAGCAGCCCGGCCTTCGTCGGGCTGAACCCGCGGCCGATCTGGAAGTACTGCCCCAGGAACACCGCCCCGCCGAACATGGCCATGCCCACCGCCAGGCTCGCGACGATCGCCAGCGCCGTGTTCCGCCGCGCCACGATGTCCAGCGGCACGATCGGCTCGCGCACCCGCGTCTCGACCCGCACCGCCGCGCCGAGCAGCGCCAGCCCGCCCGCGACCATCACCGCGGTCTGCCACGACGTCCACGCGAACTCGTTCCCCACGAACGTCACCCAGACGAGCAGCACGCTGACGCCGCCCGCGATGAGCGTCGCACCCCAGTAGTCGATCTCGACGTCGTCCCGCCGGAGCACCGGCAGCTTGAGCGTCTTCTGCAGCATCGCCAGCGCGGCCACCGAGAACGGCACGCCGATGAAGAAGCACCAGCGCCAGCCCAGCCACGGCGTGTCGACGATCAGCCCGCCGAGCAGCGGCCCGCCGAGCGTCGCGACCGCCATCACCGCGCCCAGGTAGCCGTAGTACCGGCCCCGGTCCCGCGGGCTGATCATCGCGGCCATGATGATCTGCACGAGGATCTGCAGCGCCCCCATGCCGAGGCCCTGCACCGCCCGCGCGGCGATCAGTTGCGGAGTGTTCTGCGCGAACCCGGACGCCAGCGACGCCACGATGAAGATCACGATCGCGATCTGCAGCAGCAGCTTCTTGCTGTACAGGTCGGCGAGCTTCCCCCAGATCGGGGTGCTCGCCGTCGACACCAGCAGGGTCGCCGTGACCACCCACGTGTACTGCGACTGGCTGCCCTTCAGGGCGCCGATGATCTGCGGCAGCGCCGTCGACACCACCGTGGAGCCGAGCATCGCGACGAACAGCACCAGCAGCAGACCGCTCAGCGCCTCCAGGATCTGCCGCCGCGTCATCGGCGGCGGCGAGGGGGCACGCACACTCAAGGAACGCCTCCGGAACTAGTGGGAACGGCAGGTTCAAGGCCGTCCCGCCGGAATATATTCCCAGTGCGCAAAGTTTCCCAGAGAGCAACGTCCTCTACCGCTAGGGTCATGGAGGCATGGAGAGCCTGCGCGAGCGCAAGAAGGAGGCCACCCGGCGCGCCCTGCACCGCGCCGCGATCCGCCTCACCCTCGACCACGGCCTCGACAACGTCACCGTCGAAGCCATCGCCGACGCCGCGGACGTCTCCCGCCGCACCTTCTCGAACTACTTCGCCGCCAAGGAGGACGCACTCCTCTACGGCGACGCCGAACGCATGCAGTCCCTCCTGCGCGCCTTCGAGTCCCGCCCGCCCACCGAACGCTCGTGGCCCGCACTCCGCAACTCCCTGCACGCCCTCATGGAAGAGGTGGGCGAACCGGACCCGGAGTGGGCCGCACAGGCCCGACTGGCGCGCGCACACCCGTCCGTCCTCGCCCGCCAGCTCGCCCGATGGGCCGAGTTCGAACGCACCCTGTCGTCCCTCATCGCCGAACGGGACGGACTCCCCCCGGGCGGCCCCCGCGCCCGAATCCTCGCGGGGGCGTTCATGACGAGCCTCCGCATCGCGTCCCTCGCCTGGATCGACCAGCACCCCCGGCGCCCCCTCGCCGTGGTCGCGGAAGAACACCTCGACGAAATGGCCCGCTCCTTCGAGTGACTCCCAGGTCATCCGGAAGCCGGAGATCGAGAGGAGTCCTCTTTTCGCTTTTCGGGCAGCAACGAGGGCATTAGAGGTTGACCGATACACATCCAGTCGAGCCTCTGGCCATCTCCGGACCTACCGGTCATCCATGACATCACCAATGAACGCACCGTGATTGCCCCAGCTCAGGACGGATAGACGAGCCTCCGATCCGTCCATTGACCTCAGCTTGACCCTCTAACTGACATCCCAGATACTGGCCGTCGATTTTTGCTCTTGTCGTGCAACGCTCACGAGGGGACAAAGCGGTGACGACACCCGGCAGCCGGGGGACCGAATACGACCACACGCGGATCAGGGACGTGGCCCGCCAAATGCGGCGCGAGCTGGCGAGTTACTCGGGCCCCGGCACACTCCCCGACCTGACCTCCCGAGGAAAGGTACCGGCGGCCGCCTTCGGCACCTGGGACACCGCCCAAGTCATGGGCAAAACGGTCGAACAGGGCAACATCCAGATCGTCCGGGCGTACCAGCAGTTCCTCGACGGTTTCCTCTCGGTGGCGAACGCCCTCGAGAAGGTCGCCGACAACTACCGCGACGCCGACGAGAAGACACTCGCCGGCATCCGCTCTGTCGGCCGCCGAGCGGGCGGCCCCGCCCCGTCCGGCACCGCGCCGACCCGCTCGACCGTCCAGCCGATGGAGTGACCGTGGGCACCCACTACCCCATCCGGACGGGTGAGCCCCCCACGGGAAACCCGGAAGGCTACGGCGATATCGACGCCATCCGCGCCCTGCTGGACGCCACCGACCCCGAAGCCGTCAAGGCCGCGGGAGACGCCTACAAGGCGGCGTCCCAGAACCTCGAAAGGTTGAGGTCCCTCATCGTCCGCGCTTCGGACATCCTCACGGAGGTCTGGCAGGACAACGCCGCGACCAAGGCGCAAGCCACCCTGCACAAGCTCAAGACCAACGCAGACGACCTCGCCACCGCCACCGGCCAAATGGGCGCCGCCCTCAACCGCCACGGCGGCGAGATCCTCCCGTGGTACATCGCGCACAAGCCCGGCACGGGCCTGCTCAAGGACGGCGGAGACGACGAGTACGCCCGCGAGTACATGCAACGCCTGAACACCCGAATCTCCGAAGCCTGGTCCTACCTCCCCGCATCAGTAACCCAGGAGCCCATTCGTCTGGGCGTGCACCCCTCCTTGAGGCCTCTCCAGGACGACTCATCCGGTAGTGGGGATGGAAACGGGACACCCGAGGGCAGCACGACCGGCGAGCCTGGTACGCCCCACGATGGGAATAGCACGCCCGCCAACTCCCATACGCAAGGCGTACCACCGGCTCAGCGAACCGACACACCAGACGCTCAGGCCCCCTTCGAGCCCCTTGATGTACCGGGGAGTCGCCCCACCAACTTGCCAGACATCACTCCTGGCGGGGCCTCCCCGAACAGCGGTACGGAGTTGGCCGGGCTGGATTCCGGGAACCCCACCACCATCGAAAATTCCGGGGGACGATTCGTGCCCCCAGGGTCATCCGGCCCTGGCCACGCCATGCTTCCGCAGGGAGGCTCAAGCCCGGGAATCGGCCTCGGCACCCCTCCCGGAGCACTCGGTGCGCCAGGGGCGCGGCCCGGCCCGGGAAGTGCCTCCGGGGGGCGACCCGGTCTGGTACCGCCTCGGGGACACACGCCCGGCGTTCTCCCCACAAGTGGCCAAAACCCTGGCGGCGGTGTCCCCCGTAACAGCGGCACTGGTGCCCGGGGTATGCCGATGACTCCCATGGCCGGAGGCGGAGGCCAACAGGACAATCGCGAGCGCAGCCGCGAATATTGGCTCGCCGAAGAACGCGCAACTTGGGGCTCCGCTGAAGCCGTCGATGGGGTGATCGGTGCGGCGCCGAGCGTCGCAGACGACGGTACCGACGGCGCCCCACGACTCACCGGCGAAGCGACGGAAGTGTGGGATGCCGCCCACGCGCCAAGCGGCGTCATCGGCGCCCCTCCCACAAGTTCCATCCCGACCGAAGCGGAAGGCGAGCAATCAACGCCCTGCTCGTGCGGGTGTGCTCGCGACGGTTCGGAATGCGGCAAGGACGAGCACAAGGCCGAGGAGAGAAAAACCAGAGCCGGTGGGCCTCCGCCACGCCTGGAGGCGTCTCCCCTCCTACGGGGTGAGTAAATGCAGCGTATACGACGGGGAATCACCTCGGGCTCGGTTTGCTTGATCGCCGGAGTGGTGACATCCAGTCCTATAACTGCGTATGCGATCGAGCCGACACCCCATGAGGCCGAATGGTGGTTCACCACCTGGCAGGTCACCGAAAAGCTATGGCCAGTAACCATGGGTGGTGGCATCACCGTCGCGGTAGTTGATTCCGGCGTGAACGCGGCCCTACCCGAGTTGAGAAGTGCGGTGCTGCCAGGCTATGACGCCACCGGCCAGGGACGGGACGCCCACCAAGACGTCGACCGCACCCCGGATGCGCTGGGGAAAGGCGGATTCGGACACGGAACGGCCATGGCTTCGTTGATCGCCGCACGCGGAGGCGGTGCCGGCATGGTCGGGGTCGCACCCGAAGCGATGATCCTCCCAGTCATCGCCCGGCAAGGAACCGAGTACGCGACCGGGATCCGCTGGGCCGCCGACAACGGCGCCAAGGTGATCAACATTTCCGCGGCCCAGGTCAATGCCTACAGCGCAGATACATGCCCGAAACCCTTCCAAGAGGCTATCGATCACGCTCTACGGAAAGACGTGGTCGTGATCGCGGGCTCGGGGAACGCCGGCCGGGTCAATCTTCCGATGATCCCTGGCGGATGTCCTGGAGTCCTCACCGTGGGCGCCGTTGATCACCGTTTGCGACCATGGACCGATTCGACGCGACAGCGCTCGGTCGACGTGGCCGCCCCTGGCGTAGACGTGGTGGAACTCGATAGGCAGGGACGGCTCGGACAAGGCACTGGCACCAGCCCCGCCACCGCCCTCGCCTCCGCCGCCGTCGCGTTGCTCCGTGCGAAGCACCCGCAGATGCCCGCTCGCGAGGTCGTCCAACGCATCATCGCCACCGCCAAGGACACCGGCCCGTCCGGCTGGGACGACCGTACGGGCTATGGCGTCGTAAACCCGTACAAGGCCCTGACCACCGACGTCCCGGCGAACGCCCCCAACCCGGTGTACGCCGAGTGGGACCAGCTCCAGAAGAGGCAACCCACCACACCTGCTTCCCCCGCCGCCCAAGCCGCCGCCAAGGACGAGAGCACCCCCGTGCTCAACACCCGAACTCTCCTCCTCATCGCCGCCGGGGCGGCGGCTCTACTCGCCCTTGTCGGGACGTCCCTCGCCCTTCTCTTCCGCAGAAAGAACACGCACGCGTGACCGAAAATGCGATCAACAAGATCCTGAACTCCCCACAGACCCCGCCCTCGCACAAGGCCCCGACCAACCCGACCCCATCCAACAGCGGCGGGGGTGGTGGTGAGACCTCCACGATCGACAAGCCCGCACTACGGGCGGCCGCGAGGACCGCCCCAGAGGTGAACTCCCACATACGCACGGGCAGCAAGGTGTTTCCGCCTGAAACAGATCGGGCTGCGGACGCCCTCGGTACCGACTGGGCGACGTCCGCCGCAATGAAGCAGGTCTCCGCCGCCTGGCTACAGGCTCTGAACCGGATGACGGACGAAGTCGAGTACCTGAGCGGCTCTTTGGAGAAGTCGGCAGATAACTGGCAGAAAGCCGAAGAGCAGATCAAGCAAGAGATCGACCGAATCCGCACAGGGGGGCCGGTAGACATGGTGTCATTCGCGCAGCTACGCGATGCAAAGATCGGCGAACTCGACTCGGCCTGGCGTTCCTGGCGAAAACTGGTCGAGCACCTCGAAAACGCCGAGGACACCTACCAAGGCAAGTTCCTCCAGGGTGTGCGGAAGGCAGAATGGACGGGCAAAAGCGCAGAGGCCGCCATGCGAACGCTGCTCCCAATGCGAACCCGGATCCGCGTCGCCTCCGGCGAGGCCTCTGCCATTGCCAGCGTCCTCAACACCGCCCAGGGCAAGTTCCAAGCCGCACAGAACGAACTCCGATCCGCAATAAATTCAGCGGAAAGCCAATACCTCAAAGTCGGACCAGACGGCTCAATTGACTTCCCCGAAACACTCCCGGCCCGTTACACCAACTGGCAAGAGCTCCAGCGAGTGGCCCAGCAGATCCAAGGCAAGTTCGTAGCCGCCGTCAAAAAGGCCACCGTAGTCGACAACGAGATCGCCGGCGCCCTCCGTGCCCTACACCCCGACGTCCTCAACAGGAAAAACCCGCTAGCCAACCTCCAAAAGGACACAGGAATAGCAACCAAACTGGCAGGCTTCAACCCCAACAACATCCCACCGAGCAACCTCAAGTCCCCGAAAGAGGTCGCCGACTGGTGGCGTAACCTCCCTGAGGAACAACGCCACCTCATGATGAACGCCTACCCGAACAAAATCGGCTGGCTGGACGGCATCCCCTCCGAAGATCGCGACGAAGCAAACAGGACCCGCCTCGACTCTAGAATACACGACCTTCAAACAAAGTCGGATAGAAACAAGTTCGAAGAAAGTGATCTAGCTCGCCTACAAAAACTGAGCGGCGAACTTAATCGCCTTTCAATTGCCGGAAAAGACCCGTATCTACTTGGCTTGGATTCCACAACCCGCGCCGAGACCGAGACGCATGAGTATCGGACGAAAGATGGCCAACATGGCGCTGTCACCCAACCACCGGGCGGACGCGCGATCGTCGCTATCGGGAACCCGGACACCGCCCTACACACGGGAGTCTATGTACCAGGCACCGAGGCAGACCTCGGCAAGTTCGACGACTCCATCTTGCGCGCGGAGCGCCTTTACGACCAAGGTCTCAATTATTCCAACCCCGGAGAGTTGTCCACAATAGCTTGGTTGGGTTACGACGCCCCGAATGAAATCTGGCCCCATGCTGCTTCCCCTGTTTATGCAGAAGAAGGTGGACGTCGACTGGACGACTTCACGGAAGGGCTTCGCGCCGCCCAAAGCCAGGCCGGTCAAGAGAACGCACACATGACGGCCGTAGGACATAGCTACGGGACGGCTGTAATCGGAGAGGCAACCAAAAGTGATGGTAACGGGCTCGGGGTGGACGACATCGTTCTGAACGCCAGCCCGGGCACCAGAACGGATGGCGCAGACGACCTCATCATGACCGATCCGAATAATGCCGCGCGCGGCGAGGGGAATCCTCGCCATGTCTGGGCGCAAACATCACAGGATGACGACATCCGCCTGACACAGGGCGTCCCTCATGGCGGCCTCAGATTTGGCTGGCCACTGGTAGTTACACCAGAGGATGAAGAGTTCGGCGGCAATATTATGCGAAGTGACACTAGCGGCCATAGCGGCTACTGGGACGAAGAGAGTCAAAGCCTTAAAAACCAAGCGCGCGTGATCGTGGGGCAATACAATAACGTGGACCTCGCGCACGGGAGACCGCCAGAGTGAGCATACACTCAAAGTCACGTAAATCGATCATCGTCATCGCGTTGACCGCCTTCGGAGCGCTCAGCTGCCAGCAGGACACCGACACACGGGGGCCAAGCAGTCGTATGACAGTTATGACACAAGCAGACGCAAGAGCTAAAGTTGAGGGATACATTGAGCAGATCGCGCGGCGACTCGCCCCCAAGATCCGCCTACTCCCCACAGACGGAGGTCCTTCACCCTGCACCGAACCTCAGACCCCTGACGATGCCGCGGGCAAAAGCACCGAGGCATATCGATACGTCAAGTGGGCGAGAGCAAGCGACATCTCACCAAGTGAACTCGATTCCGTAGTTCGGGACATCAGAAAGCACTTTGAAGACACCGGCTGGGAAATCACTAGTTACCAACCAGCAGTAGATGGCCGGACCATCACGGACCTAGCAGCGCTCAATTCCTCGGACAAATTTGGTGCCAGTATCGAGTTGCTACACCCTGAACGCCGTCTCGTCATCAGCATTGGTTCACCATGCTTCACGCAACCGCCCGCAAATGATACTCCCGAACCTTAACGAAATGTCCGCCATACGCGCTGCGGGTCCGGGGGCGGGAGAACGATAGGCACAGCATCGCGCCCCAGCCGACGGTCAACGTGAACACCAGCACTGCCATGATCAGCAGGGCTCTTGGTTCGGGTGGCGGCGGGATCGAATCACTGTGCGGCGCCATGCCGGCGGACAGGCTCCACATGAACCTCGGCAGCGCGCACGCGAGAACGATTCCGGACGCTCCGACGAACCCGCCGACGATGGCGCCCGGCCTTGGGCCGGGGCGAGACGCGGTGATGGGCTTCTCCAGGCCGAAGAGTATTTCGGCGACCGCCTTCGCGCTCCTGAGTACGAGTACTCAGGTGCCGGGAGGCGAATGCGGAACGGGTCCCGGGCGCTTTCGCGGGCGTCGGGTCATCGGGTCTGGTCGGCGCCGAGGAGGGGTTCGTCGGGGGATCGGAGTTCCTGGTTGGGGAGGCCGTTGGGGTAGTCGCGGCGGACGCGGTCGAGGGCGGTGAGCGCGATGTCGAGGTGTTGGCGTTTGCTGGCCTCGTAGAAGACGCGGGCGCCGCCGGAGAGCTTGGGTTCGGCGTGGAGGGGTTTGTCGGAGACGCACAGGAGCGTCGCGTTGGGGATGCGGTAGCGGAAGCCGTTCGCGGCGATCGTCGCGGACTCCATGTCGACGGCGATGCAGCGGGCGCTCTTCATCATCGCGAGGGTACGGCGCTGGTTGAACTCCCAGTTGCGGTTGTCGGTGGTGTGGACGACGCCGAGGCGGTAGCGGGCGGAGGCGGCGTCGAGGCCGTCGAGCAGCATCGTGTTGAGGCGGTGGTTGGGGATGACGGGGATGTCGAGGGGGAGTGCGTCGTCGAGGACGTGGTCGGCGCGCTGGTAGGCGGTTGCGAGGACGAAGTCGCCGAGGGCCTGGTGGTTCCGCAGGCCGCCGCAGTGGCCGATCATGACCATGGTGTCGGGGCGCAGGACGGCGAGATGGTCGGTGATCGTCTTCGCGTTGGACGGGCCGACGCCGATGTTGACGAGGCTGACGCCGGTGCCGTCGGGGGCGCGGTGGTGCCAGGCGGGCATCTGGACGCCCGGACGGGACGGGCCCTCGGCGTCGGGGAACCGTTCGCGGAACGACTCGACGTGCATCGCGTAGTTCGTGAACAGGATGTGGCGCTGGAAGTACTCGGCGGGGGTGCCGGTGTAGTGGGTGAGGCGGTCGAGGGAGAGCGCCATCCGTTCGGGGCCGAACAGGAAGAGCTTCTTGCCGCGCAGGTCGACGCGGTCCTCGTCGAGGGCGTCGAAGAAGGCGGGGTCGTCGAACGGGAGGGCGGGGCGGGACGCCCGGACGGACACGGTCGCCCCGGCCCGCATCAGCGCCGACAGTTCGCGGCGCAGGTAGGGGCGGATCGCGTCCGGCCGGGCGAACTCCCCGGAGATCTCCGGGTTGGCCGTCGACCACGGGCGGCGGACGTCGACGGCGGGGTACCAGCCGTCCGCGGCGACGGCGTCCAGGGCGTCGAGCAGTTCCTCGACCGGGGGTTCGGTTGCCACGGGGGGCAGCCTAGGCCAGGTCGGCGGCGGTGAGGGAGACGTCGACGGGGGTCGCCTGGGCGACGCCCATCGCGGCGGCGAGGTTGTGGTGGACGCGCGCCTCGTCGGCCCGGCTCTGGCGTTCGAGGGTCCGGGCGAGGGCCTCGTGGGCCCACCCGTCGCTCGGGTCCAGGTCGAGCAGCCGGCGGAACGTCCGCTCGGCGGGACCGAGCTGGGCGCTGTGGAAGTAGGCACGGGCCAGCAGCTCGACGGCGGACCGGTTGCGCGGGTCGGCGTCGACGATGGCCGCGAGGAGCCGCGCGGCGGTGATGTGGTCCTTGGCGTCGAAGAACATGCGCGCCCGCTGGAAGTCCTCGTACATTTCGTGCCCCCTTCCGTTGCCGGTCCCAACCCGAAGGCGGGCCGTTCTGTTCCCGCGGGTCAGGGGCGGGGGATGTTGCGGAGGTTGCTGCGGGCGAGGTCGAGCATCTTGCCGACGCCGCCGGTGAGGACGGTCTTGCCCGCGGAGAGCGCGAAACCCCGGAGCTGCTGCGGGGTGATGTGCGGCGGGATGGAGAGGGCGTTCGGGTCGGTGACGACGTCGAGGAGGAAGGGGCCCCCGGCGGCGAGGGCGCGTTCCAGGGCGGGACGGACGTCGGCGGGGCGTTCGACGCGGGACGCGTCGATGCCGGAGGCGGCGGCGATCGCGGCGAAGTCGACGGGTTCGTGGTCGGTCTCGTAGGAGGGGAGTCCGTCGACCATCATCTCGAGCCGCACCATGCCGAGGGACGCGTTGTTGAACACGATGATCTTCACGGGCGTGTGGTGCAGGCGGACGGTGAGGAGTTCGCCCAGCAGCATGCCGAGGCCCCCGTCGCCGGACATCGAGATCACCTGGCGGCCGGGGGCGCCGAACTGGGCGCCGATGGCGTGCGGGAGCGCGTTGGCCATGGAGCCGTGGACGAACGAGCCCATCACGCGGCGGCGGCCGTTCGGGGTGATGTAGCGGGCGGCCCACACGTTGCACATGCCGGTGTCGACGGTGAAGATCGCGTCGTCGGCGGCGAGGTCGTCGAGGACGCTCGCGACGTATTCAGGGTGGATCGGCGTGTGCTTCTCGATGTCGCGGGTGTAGGCGGAGACGACTTTCTCGAGCGCGCGCGCATGCTGGTGCAGCATCGTCTCCAGGTAGGTGCGGTCTCGTTTCTGTTCGACGCGGTCGAGGACGAGCCGGAGGGTCTCCCCCACGTCGCCGTGGACGGCGAGGTCGAGCGGTGTGCGGCGGCCCATGCGGGACGGGTCGTGGTCCACCTGGATCGTGTTCCGCAGGGGCAGGAAGTCGTCGTAGGGGAAGTCGGTGCCCAGGAGGACGACGAGGTCGGCTTCCTGCATGGCGTCGTAGCAGGCGCCGTAGCCGAGGAGTCCGCTCATGCCGACGTCGAAGGGATTGGCGAACTGGATCCATTCCTTGCCCCGGAGGGCGTGGCCCACGGGTGCGAGGGTCTTGTGGGCCAGTGCCATGACTTCGGAGCGCGCGTTCCGTGTGCCGGCGCCGCAGAACAGCATGACCTTGCTCGCGTGGTTGAGCGCGTGCACCAGCCGGTCCACCTGGTCGGCGGGCGGACGGACGGTGCCGCGGCGGACGAGGAAGTCGTGGTCGCCCGTCGGGTGGGCGGCGTCGCCGCTGGCGACGTCCCCGGCGAGGGTGAGGACGGAGACGCCGCCGAGGCCGACGGCGTGCTGGATCGCCGTGCGGAGGACGCGGGGCATCTGCGCGGGCCCGTTGATCGCCTCGCAGTAGTGGCTGCAGTCGACGAAGAGGCGCTCGGGGTGCGTCTCCTGGAAGTAGCCGGTGCCGATCTGGGTGCTCGGGATCTGGGACGCGAGCGCGAGGACGGGCGCGCCCGAGCGGTGGGCGTCGTAGAGGCCCTGGACGAGGTGGGTGTTGCCGGGCCCGCAGCTCCCGGCGCACACCGCGAGGCGTCCGGTCGTCTGGGCTTCGGCGGACGCGGCGAAGGCCCCGGCCTCCTCGTTGCGGACGTGCACCCAGTCGACGCCGCCGGTGCGGCGGACGGCGTCCACGACGGGGTTGAGGCTGTCGCCGACGACGCCGTAGATCCGGCGGACGCCCGCCCGGTGCAGAACCTCGATGAACTGATCCGCGACCGTCGGCACCTTGCCACCTCCGCGCTCTCCGTGACGTTCGATACGGAATGCCCGTTCGGCCGCGGACGACACCCCGCGCCCGCACGGCGGGGTGGTCAAACCATGAACCGTCCGGGCGCCGTTAGTGTTGCGGCCATGGACGATCGCGACGGCCGCGCGGCGGACGAGCTCGACTTCTGGTCGTTCGTCGACCTCGCGGGCGGCCGGCTGGCCGAGGAGTTCGGGTTCCCGCACCGGCTGGCGACCCGGCTGCTGCTGACCCTGAACCGGGCGTCGGCGATCGTGACCTACGACCTGGAGTCGACGGTGCACCGGCCGCGCGGGCATTCGTGGGCGGGGTTCCGGCTGCTGTTCGTGACGTGGCTGGCCGGGCCGCTGGAGCCGGGCCGGGCCGCGACGCTGGCCGGGATGAGCCGGGCGGCGGTGTCGAACCTCGCCAAGACGCTCGTCGCGGACGGGCTGCTGGAGCGGGCGCGCGGCGAGCGGGACGGCCGGTCGGTGATCCTCTCGCTGACCGAGCGGGGCCGCGCGGCGATGCTGGAGATCTTCGCGGCCCAGCACGCGCGCGAGAAGCGGTGGGCGGACGTCCTCACCGAGACCGAGCAGCAGATGCTGATCATGCTGTTGACCAAGCTGATCGAGGGACGCACGGCGTTCGACGTCCGCGAGCGCAGCTGACCGGGCGCGGTTACCCCTTCCCTGGAGCGGAGAAGAGCCGTAGTGTCGGCAGAAAATAGTTAATGCGTGTATCACCTTCGGGAGGCGAGGAGCATGGCGCACTATCGCCGGGTCGGCGACGTGCCGCCGAAACGCCACACCCGGCACCGGGACGGCGAGGGTCGGCTGTACTACGAGGAGCTGATGGGCGAGGAGGGCTTCTCCGCCGACTCGTCGCTGCTCTACCACCGCGAGATCCCGTCGGCGATCGTCGACGCGCGGCCGTGGGACGTCCCGGACGTCTCGACCACGCCGAACCATCCGCTGAAGCCCCGCCACCTGCGGCTGCACGAGCTGTTCCCCGAGGAGCGGTGGGCGGGGACCGACCCGGTCACCGGGCGGCGGCTCGTCCTCGGCAACGGCGACGTCCGCATCTCCTACGCCGTGTCGGCCGCCGACTCGCCGCTGTACCGCAACGCGACCGGCGACGAGGTCGTCTACGTCGAGTCCGGGACGGCGACCGTCGAGACGATCTTCGGGACGCTGCGGGCCGAGCAGGGCGACTACGTGGTCGTCCCGATGTCGGCGACGCACCGCTGGCTGCCGACCGGCGACCGGCCCCTGCGCACCTACGCGATCGAGGCGAACGGGCACATCGCGCCGCCCAAGCGGTACCTGTCGCGGTTCGGGCAGTTCCTCGAGCACGCCCCCTACTGCGAGCGCGACCTGCACGGGCCCCACGAGCCCCTCCAGGCGGACGGCACGGACGTCGAGGTGCTCGTGAAGCACCGCACGTCCGGGGGCGTCACGGGAACCCGCATGGTGTACGCGCGGCACCCGTTCGACGTCGTCGGCTGGGACGGCTGCCTGTACCCGTACACGTTCAACATCCGCGACTTCGAGCCGATCACCGGGCGCGTGCACCAGCCGCCGCCCGTGCACCAGGTGTTCGAGGGGCCGGGCTTCGTCGTGTGCAACTTCGTGCCGCGCAAGGTCGACTACCACCCGCTGTCGATCCCGGTGCCGTACTACCACTCGAACGTCGACTCCGACGAGGTCATGTTCTACTGCGGCGGCGACTACGAGGCCCGCAAGGGCTCCGGCATCGGGCAGGGCTCGGTGTCGGTGCACCCCGGCGGCCTCGCGCACGGCCCGCAGCCCGGCGCCTACGAGCGCAGCATCGGCGTCGAGTTCTTCGACGAGCTGGCCGTCATGGTCGACACGTTCCGCCCGCTCGGGCTCGGCGAGGGCGGCGCGGCCTGCGAGGACGACGGCTACGCGTGGACGTGGTCGGGCCGGGGACCGGACCGGTGACCGGCGTCCCCGCGTTCGCCGCCGGGCTGTGCGACGACGCGGCCGTCTTCCCGCCGGGACGCGCGCCGCTCGCCGCGGCCGTCCCGGCGCACCGCCGCCACCGCACCGCCCCGTACGCCGCGCTCGTCGGCCCGCTCGTCCTGCCCGCGACCGCCCTGGACGACCTCGCGCCGCTGCTCGCCGGGGACGCGGGCGGGGCGCTCGACGTCGCCCTCACCGCCCCCGCCGGGCCCGCGCAGGCCGCCGGGGCGCTCGCCGCCGCGGCCGACCTGCCCGTCGAGCTGCACGGCCTGGAGATCGCGGTCCCCGCAGGCTGGACGGCGTCCGAGCTGGTCCGCGCGGTGGACGGGCTCCGCACGGACGTCCCGGTCCACGTCGAGGTCCCGCGGGACGAGCGCCGTCCCGCGATCGTCGCGGCGCTCGCCGCGTCCGGGCACCGCGCGAAGTTCCGCACGGGCGGCGTCACCGCCGACCTCTACCCGGACCCGGACGAGCTGGCCGCCGCGGTCGCGGCCGCCGTCGCCGCGGGCGTCCCGTTCAAGGCGACCGCCGGGCTGCACCATCCGGTCCGCAACACCGACCCCGGCACGGGCTTCGACCAGCACGGATTCCTGAACCTGCTGCTCGCGACCGACGCGGCGCTCGACGGCCGCCCCGCCGCCGACCTCGCCGCGCTGCTCGCCGACCGGGACGCCGCGTCCGTCGCGGCCCGCGTCGCCGCGCTGCCGCCCGGCCGGACGGCCGCCGCCCGCGCGGCGTTCGTCTCCTTCGGCACGTGCAGCATCACCGACCCCCTGACCGAACTCGCGGATCTCGGGCTCCTCCCGGCCGCGCTCACCGAGGAGTACGCATGACGCGCATCGCGATCCCCGACGGCTCGCCGTTCGGGCTCGCCAACCTCCCGTACGGGGTGTTCTCCGCGCCCGGGACGACCCCCCGCGTCGGCGTCCGCGTCGCCGACTCCGTCGTCGACCTCGCCGCCGTCCTCCACGACGACGTGTTCGCGCATCCGACGCTGAACCCCTTCATGGCGCAGGGGCACGAACGGTGGGTGGAGGTGCGGGAGCGGATCCTGGACGCCGTCGACGGCGACCTCCCCTCCGGTGCCGTGCACCCGGTCGCCGACGTCGCCCTGCACATGCCGTTCGACGTCGGCGACTACGTCGACTTCTACGCGTCCGAGCACCACGCGTCGAACCTCGGCCGGCTGTTCCGGCCGGACTCCGAGCCGCTGATGCCGAACTGGAAGCACCTCCCCGTCGGCTACCACGGCCGCGCCGGGACGGTCGTGCCGTCCGGCACCCCGATCGTTCGGCCGTGCGGGCAGCGCAAGGCCCCGGACGACGACGCCCCGGGCTTCGGGCCGTCCCGCCGGCTCGACATCGAGGCCGAGGTCGGGTTCGTCGTCGGCACCGGCTCCGCGCTCGGCACGACCGTCCCGGTGGACGAGTTCTCCGAGCGGGTCTTCGGCGCCGTCCTCGTCAACGACTGGTCGGCCCGCGACATCCAGGCGTGGGAGTACGTCCCGCTCGGCCCGTTCCTCGGGAAGAGCTTCGCGACGTCGGTCTCGCCGTGGGTCGTCCCGCTCCTGGCGTTGGAGGCGGCCCGCGTCGCGACCCCGCCGCAGGACCCCGAACCCCTCCCCTACCTGCGGGAGAAGAGCCCGTGGGGGCTCGACCTCGAACTCGCCGTCGAGTGGAACGGGCAGGTCGTCTCCCGGCCGCCGTACCGGGAGATGTACTGGTCGCCCGCGCAGATGCTCGCCCACATGACGGTGAACGGCGCCGCGACCCGCACCGGCGACCTGTTCGCGTCCGGCACCGTCTCGGGCCCGGAGAAGGACCAGCGCGGCGCGTTCATCGAGCTGACGTGGGGCGGCCGGGAGCCGATGGAGGTCGCCGGGGAGCCCCGCACGTTCCTGATGGACGGCGACGAGATCGTCCTGTCGGCGACGGCCCCGGCGGCGGACGGCGGCCGCCTCGGCTTCGGCGAGGTCCGCAACCGCGTCCACCCCGCCCCCTGACCGTCCGCGCGGCGGCCGGGCGGCGGCCGGGTGAACCGTGCGCCCGGCCTCAGCGCGGGTCGTCCTCCAATCGCTCGATCGTCCTGCGGAGGCGGGCGGCGCGGCCCTCGGGCGTCCGGGCCTTCAGCAGCCCGAGGATCAGCAGGTACCGGTCGGTCCTGCCGAGCGCGTCGAAGGCCGCCTTCGCCCGCGCGCTGCCCTCCAGGGCGCTCGCGAGGTCGGGCGGGACGGTCGCGTTCCGCTGGGCCTCGTAGGCCGCGTCCCAGCGTCCGTCCGCCTTCGCCGCGTCGATCGCCGCGTACCCGGGCGGGCGCATGCGCCCCGCCTCGATGAGCGCCTCGGCCTTCGCGACGTTCACCTTCGACCAGGTGCTCCGCTTGCTCCGCGGCGAGTAACGCTGCAGGTAGTGGCGTTCGTCGAGCGACTGGCGGCGGCCGTCGATCCAGCCGTGGCACAACGCGCCGTCCAGGGCCTCCGACAGCGTGATCGAGGTCGCGCCGGAGTTCTTCTTCGCGATCTTCAGCCAGGCTCCGGTGGCCGTGCCGTGATGCTCGTCCAGCCAGGCGTCCCACTGGTCGGCGCGGTCGAATTCGAGTATCGGCTCGGTCATGGCTGGGCCTTTCGTCTCGCTGACGCCCCCATCTTTCCCCGGCGCGCGGCGGGCCGGGGTCAGCGGCCGTTGTCGATGGCCGCGAGGCCGGCTCGCGCGAACTTCTCGTCCAGGGCGCCGGAGGGCGCGCCCGCGACGCCGATTCCCGCGATCGGCGCGTTGTCGTGCGCGACCGGGACGCCGCCCGCGAGGAACAGCGTGTTCGGGATGTCGGCGAGCGTCGGGGCGTCCTTCAGCCGCTGGACGAGCGCGGACGTCGGGGCGTTCCACGCGGCCGCCGTCCACGCCTTCTTGATCGCGGACTCGTAGGACTGCGGGCCGGCGCCGTCCCCGCGCAGAGTGACCATCGTGTTGCCGTTGCGGTCGACGACCGCGACCGTCACCCGCTGGTCCTCCTTCTGCGCGGCCTTCAGCGCGGCCTGCGCGGCGGTCGACGCGGCGTCGATCGTCAGGTGGTTCGTGGTCGTCGTGGTCTTCCCCTTGAGGGTGGCCGCGGCGGCCTGCGGGGCGGCGGCCTGCGGCTGCGCGGACGCGGCCATCGTGCCGAACGCGCCGACACCGACGATCGCGAGGGCCGAGGCCGACGCGGCGATCTTGACGCGGGTGGAGAACTTCCGGGCCTGCTCGTTCTTCATGGGGGACGGCTCCTTGCTCGTGCGGTTCACTGATGGACGCGGTCCTCTCCGCGCCGTGCCTCCACCCTGCGTCCGCGCCACGCCCGTCTCCGTCGGCGTACCGGGTGCTTCCCGCGCCCCGGACGGACGACCCGGGGGTCGTCCGATCGGATGACCCCGGGGCCGCACGGACCACCGATAATCGAGGTGTCAGCCCAGCTCAGCAAGGGTTCGGACAGGCCGCCCCGGGAACGCTCCCCCGCGAGCCTCCGGCCGGAGAGGACCAGCGATGCCGAGCAGCCGCGCCGCCGCCGAACCCGGCGACGCGCCGTGGCTCGCGATCGTCATCCACCTCACGTTCTTCCTCCTGCTCGGCTCGGCGCTGACCCGGTACGTCCAGCGGCACATCGACAGCCCGGACGCGGCCGCCGTGCTCGCGCTCGCGGGCGTCCTCGCGCTCCTGTACGTCCTCGGCCCGGCCGTCGGGCGGCTCGCGGTGGTCCCCGAGCGCACCGCCGTCCGCTTCTCGCACGGCCCGGGGCGTCCACCGGCGCGGCACCTGCTGTGGCTGGGCGCGGTCGTCGCGGCCTGGGCGGTGCTCGTCGCGCTCGCGCCGTCCTTCTCCTGGTGCGCGGTGCCGCTGTTCTACACGGCGCTGCGCACCCTCCCGCCGCTCGCCGCGTACGTCCTGGTGACGGCCTTCACCGGGTACGTGATCCTCGCGCAGCTCCGGCTGGCGCACCGCTTCGACGTCGACCTGGTGGCCGGGCCGGCGGCGGTCGCGGCCCTGGCCACCGCGGTGTTCGCGTTCATGGACCGGCAGTCCGCCCGGCAGGCGGCACTGATCGGCGACCTCGTGCGGGCCCGCCGGGAGCTGGCCGCGACGGAGCGCCGCGAGGGCACCCTCGCCGAGCGGCAGCGGCTGTCGATGGAGATCCACGACACCCTCGCGCAGGGACTGTCCAGCCAGCGGATGCTGCTGCAGGCCGCCGACCGGGTGTGGGACGACGACCCCGCGCGCGCACGGACGCACGTCCGCACCGCCGCGTCGATCGCCGAACGGAACCTGGCCGAGGCCCGCCGGTTCGTCCACGACCTGGCGCCCGCCGACCTCGCGGCGGGCGGCGGCCTGCCGGAGGCGCTGCGCGGCCTCGCGGCGCGGGAGTCGACGGCCGCACGGACCGTGGAGTGCCATGTGGACGGCGAACCGGGTCCGCTGCCGGACCGCGTCCAGTCGGCGCTGCTGCGGATCGCGCAGGGCGCACTCGCGAACGTCCGGGAGCACTCCGGCGCGTCCCGGGCCGCGCTGACCCTCACCTATCTCGGGGACGAGATCCGCCTGGACGTCGCCGACGACGGCCGCGGCTTCGACCCGTCCCGGCCGGCCGGGGCGGGCACCGGGCCCGGCGGGGCCCGCGGGCACGGGCTCCCCGCGATCCGCGCCCGCGTCGAGCAGCTCGGCGGGACCCTCACCGTCGAGTCCGCGCCAGGCGACGGCACCGTCGTGTCCGCCGCCGTCCCGCTCCGCACCGAGGAGGCCGGCGCGCCATGACCGGCGACCGTCCCGTCCGGGTCGTGCTCTGCGACGACCACGCCGTCGTCCGCGCCGGGCTGCTCGCGCTGCTCGGCAGCGCGCCCGGCATCGAGGTCGTCGGCGAGGCCGGCGGCGGCGCGGAGGCGGTGGCGCTCGCCGCCCGGCACGCCCCCGACGTCGTCCTCATGGACCTGCAGCTCGGCGGCGGCATGGACGGCGTCGAGGCGACCCGGCGGATCACCGAGGAGTCGGGCGGCGCCGTCCACGTCCTGGTCCTGACGACCTACGACACCGACGCGGACGTCACCCGCGCCGTCGAGGCGGGCGCGACCGGCTACCTGCTGAAGGCCGAGCGTCCCGACGAGCTGTTCGCCGCGATCCACAGCGCCGCCGCCGGGCGCGCCGCGCTGTCGGCGCCCGTCGCGCACCGCGTCATGGCGCGGATGCGCAGCCCGCGCCCCGCCCTGACGCCCCGCGAGACCGACATCCTCGAGCAGCTCGCCCGCGGCCTGTCCAACCGCGACATCGCCAGGGCGCTCTTCCTCAGCGAGGCCACGGTCAAGACGCACCTGCGCCGCGTCTACGACAAGCTCGGCGTCGAAACGCGCGCCGGCGCCGTCGCCGTCGCCAAGGAGCAGCGCCTCCTGCCGTGACGGGACGGGCGGGCCGCCGGACGGTCAGGACGTCACGGCGCACTGCCCCCGGTCGGCCCGGCGCGGCCCCTCGGCCGTGGGGCGGACGTCGAAGTCGAAGATCGCGGTCGGCAGGTACAGGGAGCAGCAGGCGTTCGGGATGTCGACGACGCCGCTGAGCCGTCCCTCGATCGGTGCGGCGCCCAGCAGCAGATACGCCTGCTCGCCGGTGTAGCCGAACGTCTTCAGGTACTCGATCGCGTTGAGGCAGGCGTTCCGGTACGCGAGCGTCGCGTCGGTGAACGCGTTCGTGTCGGTGTCGTGGTCGACCGAGATACCGATGAACGAGATGAACTCGTCGTACCGGGGTTCGACGTTGCCGGGCATGAAGATCGGGTTGGTCGTCACCCCGTACTTCTCCATCCCGCCCTTGATCAGGTCGATGCCGAGGTCGACGAACCCGCCCATCTCGATGGCGCCGCAGAAGGTGATCTCGCCGTCGCCCTGGCTGAAGTGCAGGTCGCCGCCGGACAGCAGCGCGCCCGGGACGTGGACGGGGAAGAACACCCGGGAGCCCCGGCTGAAGTTCTTGATGTCCTGGTTGCCGCCGTTCTCCCGGGGCGGGACGGTCCGGGCGCCCTCCCGCCCGATCCGTTCGAGTTCGGCGCCGGTGAGGGTGCCCGCGAGGACGTCCCGCGGTTCGGGCGGCAGGGCGAGCGGCGGCACCCGGTCCGGGTCGGTGTCGATGAGCGCCTGCTCGCGCGCGTTCCAGCGGGCCAGCATGCCTTCGGACGGCGCGGTGCCGAACAGCCCGGGATGCGTGATGCCCGTGAACCGCACCCCCGGAAGGTGCCGTGACGTGGCCGTCTGCCCGTGGAAGTCCCAGATCGCCTTGTAGGCGTCGGGGAACCGGTCGGTGAGGAAGCCGCCGCCGTTGTGCCGGGCGAAGACGCCGGTGTACCCCCACCCCTGGCCCGCGACGTCCCCGGTCTCCTGCGGGACGGGCCCGATGTCGAGGACGTCCACGACGAGGAGGTCGCCCGGCTCGGCGCCCTCCACCGCGATCGGGCCGCTCAGCATGTGGTTGACGTTCAGGTTCAGGTCGCGGATGTCGTTCGCCGAGTCGTTGTTCCCGACCTGCCCGTCCATCCACTCCCGGCTCTCGACGCGGATCTCCGCCCCGGGACGCACGGTCGCCACGGGCGGGATATCGGGATGCCACCGGTTGTGTCCCGGAACATCCTGGTCGCGCATCGACCGCGTCTGGTCGACGCTGAACACGACTTCGGGCATGGCTTCCTCCGTAGGTCAGGGCCGGGGCAGCCGGGCCCGCCGCGGATCGGCGGGCGGCGCGGCCGGGCGGGGCCGGGCGTCCCGCCGGACGACCCGCGGCTCGCGGGCGCTCGCCTCCTGGGCGTCCAGCGCCCGCGCCAGCGGCCCCGGGGTGCGGCCGACGAGCGGCGGCGTGAACACGCGGGTCCCCGCGCGGCCGCAGCCGGGGCAGGGCTCCGCGGCCCCGGCCGTCCCGATCGGGCGGGCGACGTCGAACGTCCCGCATTCCGCGCACCGGTACCGGTAGATCGCCACGGACACCCCCAATGCCTCCGTGGGCCGACTATTCCGCCAGGAGGCGCCACTAAACGGACGGAGCCGCAGGTCAGGCGGGCGGGGCCGGGGCGGGCGGGTCAGGCGGCGTCGAAGAAGGCGGCGAACGGGTCGTCCAGGTCGGCGGCGGGCTCGTCCGGGCGCAGGAGGCAGGCGTCCAGCAGCGCGTGGATCCGGTCGGCGTCGAGCCCCGGCCCGGTCAGGACCAGGTGCTGGACGCGGTCGCCGTGTTCGGCCGTCCAGTCGAGCGCGGCGGCGACCCGGCGGGCGGGCGGGACCGCGTCCCACGCGGCCGCGGGAAGCGCGGCGAGCCACTCCCCGGCGTCCTCCAGGGTGACGACACCGGCGACGGCGTCCCAGGTCAGCATCCGGTCGGGCCGGTTCGTCAGCCAGAACCGCCCCCGGCTGCGCACCGACTCGGTGGCGAGGACGTCCATGGCGTCGAAGAACCGCGCCGGATGCAGGGGCGCGCTCCGGCGCCACACGACGGTGTCGGCGGTGGGGCTGTGCGCCGGGCAGGGCAGCCGGGCGGTGGCCGGGTCGACCCGGTCGGCGAGTTCGCGGACGCACAGCGCGGGGCCGGTGAGCGCGGGCAAGGGATCGTCCGGCATGGCGACCGGAGTGAGCGGCGCCAGGTGCCCGAGCACGTCCCGGCACACCTGCAGGTCGTCCTCGTCGGCACCGCCGGGGACGGCGAGGACGGTCGCGTACTCGATCTGGTGGGCCAGCACCTCGGCGAGGTGGCGCTCGTCGCCGGGGGCGACCGGGGCGCCCGTCTCCGCGAGCCGGTCGCCCCGGCAGATGTCGACGGGCATCAGCTCGGCGTCCACCGCGGTCAGGACGGCCGTGAGCCGGAGCCGGTCGCGCAGCTCCGGGTCGCCGACGGCCTCGGCGACCGTCCTGGGCTCCACGCAGTCCCACAGGTCGACCACCAGCGGCCGGGCGTGCGCGGCCCGGCGCAGCAGCTCGGGGATCAGGTCCTCGCGGACGGTGCAGGTCACGCACCCGTGATCGAGCCTGATCATCGCGCGGTCGAGCACCGCGCGGGCGTCCCGGACCGTCCGCGTGACGAGCCCGCCGGGCATCGCCCGCAGGTCGTGGTGGACGGCGACGGCGCCGGGGTGCTCGCGCAGCAGCCGGTCGACGACGGCGGTCCGCGCGGCGGCGTGCACCCCGGCGACCAGCACGACGGGAACGGACATGGCGACCTCCATGTGAAAATGATTATCGCTATCATGCCATGGTCGAGAGGAGAACCGATGGCACGCAACGACCTGCGACCGGTGATCAAGCTGCGCTCCACCGCCGGAACCGGGCACACGTACGTCACCCGGAAGAACCGCAGGAACGATCCCGACCGCCTGACCTTGCGCAAGTACGACCCGATCGTCCGCAGGCACGTCCTCTACAGAGAAGAACGCTGAGCCCGCTCTCCGCATGCCGCCCGCCCCCCTCGGGCGGCATGCGGCCCCCGCCGCCGGGTCGCGGAACCGGCTCCCCCCGGCCTCCACGACGTGGTACGTCCCGTGGCCCGTCCGGCGGTAGGCCCCCGCGTCCTGCGGTTCGCCCGGCTCCAGGCCCGCGGCGGCGAGGGCCCCTCCCAGGCGGGGCGGACGTCGTGGCCGCGCCGATGGAGCACCGCGAGCGCCCACAGGCGGCCCCGCCGCGAACCGCAACGGCCGAGGCCAAAGTATTCCTTGACACGAATATTCGTCGCGGAGAATACTTCTCTTCATGGACGCACCCCTTCTCGCCGCGCTGGCCGATCCGGCGCGCTTGCGGCTCGTCCGGCTGCTGGCCGAGCGGCCCCGGCCGGTCGGCGTGCTGGCCCGGCTCGCCGACGCGCGCCAACCGCAGACGACCAAGCATCTGCAGGTCCTCGAACGCGCGGGCGTGGTGACGTCCCAGCGCTCCGGCCAGCGCCGGATCTACGCGCTCCGGTCCGGCCCGCTGCGAGACCTGGCGGCCGAGTTCGCCCGGCTCGCCGACATCGCGGACCGGGCCGGCGGCTCCCGCGAGACCTTCGACCGCTACGGGGCCAACCTCGACGCCGAGCGGCGCGCCGCCGAGGCGCCGGGATGGGCGGACGGCCGCTCGTTCGGGTTCGTCCGGTCACCGGCGGCTCCCGCCGAGCTGGTCTGGCGGTACCTGACCGAGGAGTCGCTGCTGGCCCGCTGGTGGACGCCCGACGATCTGCGGGTCTCCGAACTCGTCTTCGAGGCGCGGCCGGGCGGACGGATCGTCCAGGAGTACCGCGACGTCGAGGACACCGACGGCTCGGGCCCCGTCGCCGGGCGCGCGGAAGGGACCGTCGAGGACGTGCGCCCCGCCGAGCGCCTGGCCTACCGGCTGTCCCCGCTGCTTCCCGACGGCGGCCGCGCCTTCACCGCCCACATCACCTTCGACCTGCGGCCCGGCGACGCCGGGACGCGGCTGGACGTCCACTGGCGGCTCACCGGCAGCACCGTCGAGTCCGCCGACTTCGTCGCCGGCATCGAGATCGGTTTCGGCCAGAGCCTCGACCGGCTCACGGCCCTCCTGGCGACCGGCGCGTGAGCCGGCGCCCCCGCCCGGCACGACTTTCCGAGTACGACACCCGACACGAGGAGCTTCCCGTGGGACGACTGATCATCAACGTCGCCATGACCGTCAACGGCGCCTTCGAGGCCCCGGCGGCCGAGGCGCAGGGCGGCTGGCTCGTCACCGACCCCGGCAGCATGCGGGCCGGGCTGGAGATGTGGCAGGCGGCCGACGCCATGGTGCTCGGCCGCAAGACCTACCAGGGGCTGGCCGCCGCCTGGCCGCGGCTCGCCGACGTCCCCGGATTCGAGGCGTACGCGGCCCGGATGAACGGCATGCCCAAGTACGTCGCGTCCCGCTCGCTGACCGGACCGCTGGAGTGGAACGCCACCCTGCTCGACGGCGACCTCGCCGAGAGCGTGAGCCGCCTCAAGGACGGGCACGACGGCAACCTGATCGTCCCCTGCGCCGGCGAACTGGCCCGCGAGCTCATCGCCCGCGACCTCGTCGACGAGTTCTGGTTCAACCTCAGCCCCTACCTGTGGGCGGCCGGGCCCCGGATCTTCGACGAGATCGGCCCCGTCCGGCTGGAACTCTCCAACACCCAGACCTTCCCCTCGGGCGTGGTCCGCCTCTGCTACCGCCCCGCCCCGGCCACCGCATGACCGCAACGCCCCGGCCGCCGCCTCGGTGACCGGGGCCGCGCGTCACTCCTCCGCACCGATCGGAGGGCGCCCGCCCGGCGTGGCCATGGCCGCCATCGCGGCGCGCACCACGGCACGCGGACGGCCTTGCCGCCGGGCGACGTAACCGCGGAAGCTCGTCGCGGCGGTGCCGATGGTGCCGTCGTCGTAGTCGTCGGCCAGTTCTTCGCCACGGCCGAACAGACGCAGCGCATGCGCGTCTTGGCGAACGGCAGCGTGCAACCATCCGGCGAAGACGGTCCACTCGGCCGCTATCCGTCCGAGTGGATCACGCAGCGGCCCAGTCGCGTCACGCAATATGCCCATAACGGCCGCCAGCTGGGAAGCGACCGGCCCGAGCAGCGCCGTGGGCCCGATCGCGTCCTCCGCACGCCGCTGGGCCGCGAGCAGCGCCGCCAGCGCGTCGAGCGCCCCGGTGTCAAGCCGGGCCGGACGCTGCGAGATCAAGGTGAGGCGTTCTTC
Organism: Actinomadura sediminis; assembly: GCF_042675525.1. Classification (NCBI taxonomy): domain Bacteria; kingdom Bacillati; phylum Actinomycetota; class Actinomycetes; order Streptosporangiales; family Thermomonosporaceae; genus Actinomadura; species Actinomadura sediminis. The sequence continues at coordinate 91,623 of NZ_JBHTJA010000012.1, read as the reverse complement.
CTCCTCGGGCGCCGGAGACCAGCGGAAAGGAATGGACGACCTGCACGCCGCGAGTTCGCCGTGGGCCTCGAGCACGTCATCGAGCCGTTCAGCCAGTTCGGCCGAGGGGTTCTTGAGACCATTCGCGATCTTCGACAAATGACCGTTGTCGTCGCGCCACGGCTTTCCCGAGGTACGCGCGGACGAAGCTGCCGCGCACCCGTCCCGTCCGGTCCCGGCCCGCGCCGCCGGTGCGGCGGCCCCGGCGGCTGCGCCGGGGATGGTTGCGGGGCCTGTTCGGCGGTCTCGCCGCCACTTGAGCATCCGGGACGGACCGCACGGCGACCGGTCGTGCGGGCACCGTGAGAGGAGTCGGCACGGTGGGCGAGCACGGCAAGGGGCGACGGGGTGACGCCACCGGACGGTGCAGGCGCGGCCGGGCGAAGCCATCGTCACACCGTTCCGCGCCGGATGCGGCGGGCCTCCGGTTGGACGTGCCCGGGTCACTTCCAGGTGCGGGTGAGGAAGTCGTCGATGAGCGGGGCGATCCGCGGGAGGTGGTCTTCGAGGGCGAAGTGGCCCGTGTCGAAGAGGTGCAGTTCCGCGTCGGGGAGGTCGCGCAGGTAGGCGCGGGCGCCCGGGGCGGGGAAGAACGGGTCGCGGGCGCCCCAGGTGATGAGGGTGGGCGGGGTGTGGGCGCGCAGCCACGCCTGCCAGGCGTCGTAGCGTTCGAGGTTGGTGCGGTAGTCGAACGCGAGCGACACCTGGGCCTCCTTTCGTCCGGGGAGGTCGAGGTAGTGCTGGTCGAGGGTCCAGCCGTCGGGGGCGACGAGGGCGGGGTCGGCGACGCCGGTCTCGTACTGGCCGCGGGTTCCGGGGAGCGTGAGGAGGTCGCGGACGGTCGCCTCGGCGCCGGGGGTGTCCGGGCGCAGGGCGATGAAGTCGCGGGCGGCGTCCGACAGGCCTTCGGTGTAGGCGTTGCCGTTCTGGACGATCAGGCCCGCGATGCGCTCGGGGCGCCGTTCGGCGAGCCGGAAGCCGATCGGGGCGCCGAAGTCGAAGACGTACATGACGAACCGGGACAGGCCGAGCCGGTCGACGAAGCCTTCGGTGACGTCGGCGAGCCGGTCGAACGTGTACGTGAAGCCGTCGGGCGCCTCGGTGCGGCCGAACCCCGGGTAGTCGGGGGCGATGAGGCGGTGGCGGTCGCCGAGGGCGTCGATGAGGCGCCGGAACTGGTGCGACGCGGACGGGAACCCGTGCAGGAGGAGCAGGACGGGCGCGCCGGGGTCCTCGGGGAGCGACTCGCGGTAGAAGACGCGGACTCCGTCGACGTCGAGGTGGCGGTGGGCGATGCGAGCGACCATCTGCTAATGCCTTTCTCGGGCGATGACGCGTTAGTTGTAGCGGGCGAGCGACTAATGAGTCAACCCGTCCATGTACCGTTAGGACATGACCGATGTCGTGCCGCTGGTCGGGGAGCCGCTGGCCCTGGACCTCGTGAACACCCGGACGGCCGCCGGCGACCTGCTCGCGACGCCCGAGCAGTTGCGCGCCTGGGCGCGGCTCCAGGCCGGGCGCCTCCCGGACGTCGCCCCGGACGACCTCGACGCCGTGCGGGACGTGCGCGCGCACACGGCGGCCGCACTGAAGCGCGTCCGGCACGGGGAGCGTCCGGACGAGCGGGACCTGGCGGCGCTCAACGACGCGCAGCGTGCCGCTCCCGCGATCAGCGAGGTGACGTGGGACGGGACGGGGGTGCGGGTCGAGCGCCGGCGGGCGGCGCCGGGGCTGGCGGCGTGGCTCGCGGAGGCGGCCGCGGAGCTGCTGGCCGACCCGGCGGTCACGAAGGTGCGGCAGTGCGAGGCCGACGACTGCGTGCTGCTGTTCCTGCCCGCGCATCCGCGCCGCCGCTGGTGCTCGGCGGCCCGCTGCGGCAACCGCGTCCGCGTGGCCCGCCACTACCGGAAGACCCACGGTATCGATCAAGCACGCATTGATTAAGCACTAAGACATCTCGTAAGGTGGGGGCGCCGCTTGAGGGTGGTGGTCTGGTCGGCGTTCGCCCGCCGCGCCCCGCGGGGCGGGGCGGGCGCGCTCGTCGATGGCGTCTTCGGGCTAAGGGGGTTCTCATGGACGACGCGATCTTCGTCGCCGGGACGTGGCGGCGCGGCCGCGGCGCCCCCGTCGAGACGCGCGACCCCGCCACCGGGCGGGTGATCGGACGGTTCCACGGCGCGTCCGTCGAGGACGTCGACGAGGCCGTGCGGGCGGGGCGGCGGGCGGTCGACGAGAGCGGGTGGCGGGACGCGCTGCCGCACGAGCGGGCCCGGGTGCTGCACGCGATCGGCGAGCGGATCGCGGCGGCGGCCGACGAGATCTCGGCCGTGCAGACGGCCGACACGGGCAAGACGCGGGCGGAGACGCGGGCGCTCGCGCTGAGCGCGGCCGGGACGTTCCGGTACACGGCCGCGGCGCTCGAGACCATGGAGGAGGCCGTCACCCCGTCGCGCGGCCCGTACCTGACGATGACCGCGCACGAGCCCTACGGGGTCGTCGGGGCGATCACGCCGTGGAACTCCCCGATCGCGAGCGACGCGCAGAAGGCGGCGCCCGCGCTGGCCGCCGGGAACGCGGTGGTGCTGAAGCCGCCGCTGTGGGCGCCGTGCGTGTCGCTGCTGCTGGCGCGGCTGTGCGCGGAGGCGGGGCTTCCGAAGGGGCTGCTGTCGGTGCTGCCGGGCCCCGGGACGCCGGTCGGCGACGCGGTCGTCCGGCACCCGCTCGTCGGGAAGGTGTCGTTCACGGGCGGGACCGGGACGGGACGGGCGATCGGCCGCGCGGCCGCGGAGAAGATCATGCCCGTGACGCTCGAACTCGGCGGGAAGTCGCCGACGATCGTGTTCCCGGACGCCGACGCCGAGCAGGCGCTCGCGGGCGTGCTGTTCGGGATCTTCTCGTCGAGCGGGCAGAGCTGCATCGCGGGCTCGCGCGTGTTCGTCCACGAGTCGGTGTTCGACGGGTTCGTCCGGCGGCTCGTCGAGCGGGCGGAGGCGCTGCGGGTCGGGCCGGGCACCGATCCCCGGACGCAGGTCGCGCCGCTCGTCACGCACGAGCATCGCGACCGGGTGGCGGCGATGGTCGACGCGGCCGTGCGGGACGGCGCGACGGTGCTGTGCGGCGGGGCGGTCCCGGACGATCCCGGGCTGAAGGACGGCGCCTACTACCTCCCGACCGTGCTCGGCGGCGTCGCGAACGACGCGGCGATCTGCCGGGAGGAGGTCTTCGGGCCCGTCGCGGTCGTCCTGCCGTTCGCGGGCGAGGACGACCTGGTGCGGCAGGCCAACGACACCGACTACGGGCTCGCGTGCGGGATCTGGACGGCCGACTACCGGCGGGCCTGGCGGGTCGCGCGGAGGATCGACGCGGGGACGGTGTGGGTGAACACCTACAAGCAGTTCAGCATCTCGACGCCGTTCAGCGGCCACAAGGCGAGCGGGCTCGGCACGGAGAAGGGCCGCGAGGGGATCAAGTCGTACATGCGGCAGAAGTCGGTGTACTGGGGGATGGACGAGGCGCCGCTCCCCTGGGCCGCCGGGTGAGTCAGGCGGTCGCCGCGTCGTCCTCGCGCAGGTGGTCGAAGACGTCCAGGGACACCTCCAGGCGGGACAGCAGCCGCGCCAGCTCGCGCCGCTCCGACTGCCGGAGCGCGCCGAGCATCCGGTCCTGCGTGCGGAAGTGCTCCTCGACGACCCGGTCGATGAGGTCGCGGCCCGCCTCGGTCAGCTCGATGTAGACGACGCGGCGGTCGTGCTCGTCCTTGGCGCGGCGCACGAGCCCCGCCTTCTCGAGACGGTCGATGCGCTGCGTCAGGCCGCCGGTGGTGATCAGCCCGATCTGGGCGAGCTCGCCGGCGGTGCGCCGGTACCCGGGGCCGCTGCGGCGCAGCGACGCCAGGACGTCGAACGCCGGGGTGGTGAGGTCGAACTTCGCGAGGGTCTCGGCGACGAGCGTCTGGTACCGGACGTCGCAGCGGTGCAGGCGGCCGAGGACGCGGATGCTGTCGACGTCCATCCCGGGCATCTCGCGGCCCCACTGCTCGATGACCAGATCGATGAGGTCGGACGAAGGACGCTGCGACGCCACGGGGATTCTCCTGAGGGATGAGGGAAATCTTCGGTTGTCCTGCGCGCGCGGGCGGCCGGGACCGGGCCGCCGATGATCCGTCCGGTAGCCGCCTTCCCAGGGTAGACGGTCCGTCGCCGCGGGACGCGGATCGTGCGGCAATTCACTTAGCGGAAAGAGAACGCCGCCGCACCCCGGAGGAGGGTGCGGCGGCCGGCCGGCGGTCAGCGTCCGGACGAGCCGATGACGCCCTCCGCCTCGATCTCGACGGTGAGGCCGGGCTCGGCGAGGCGCGACACCTCGACGAGCGTCGAGCAGGGGAAGTCGCCGGTGAAGAACTCGGCGCGCGCCCGCCCCACCTCGGCCTTGTCGGCGATGTCGGTCAGGTACACGCGGAGGGCGAGGACGTCGTCCATCGTCCCCCCGGCCGCCTCCACGAGCGCCTTGATCTTCGCGAGGGCGCGGCGGGCCTGCTCGTACGTCCCGCCCTCGCCGGTCCCGGCGTGCATGCCGGACAGGACGAACCGGTCGCCGACCCGCTTGCCGTTGCTGAACATCCCCGGGCGCGGCGCCTCCGGGACGGACTCCGCACGGACCGTCTCCGCACGGACCGTCTCCGCACGGACCGTCTCCGCACGGACCGTCTCCGCACGGACCGTCTCCGCACGGACCGTCTCCGCACGGGCCGGTCCCGCGTGCGGGACGTCGTCCGGCGCGTCGTGCCCGCGCGACGCCCGCCACTCCCGCGTCAGCCGTTCGCGCACGGGGACGAAGTCGTACGTCGGGTAGAACTCCGTCTCGAAGACGCCCCACGCGCTCCGTTCCAGTTCGACGTTCACGAGGGCGAGTTCGCTCGCCGGGACGCGGAGGGTGACGATCTGGCCGACGCCCATCGCGACGACCCACGACACGACCTCGGACCGTCCGGGCGGGAAGCGGGTCCACCATTCGCGTTCGCCCAGCGTCGCCTGGATCTCGTGGAGGTTCTTGCCCTGGTCGTGGCGGAGGAGGACGGTCAGCAGGACCGTCTCCTCCCCGCTCACGACGCGGCCCTTCCCCCGGTCCGCGCGGCGGCCTTCGCGGCGGCGGCCTCGGCGAGCGCGGCGGCCTGCTGCTCGGCCTCCGCGCGGAACATGCGGCGGATCCGGACGACGCCGAGGTCGTGCTGGTACAGGTTCTCGCCCGTGTCGGCGTCGGGCGGCATGACCTCGAGCATCCGGCGGTCCTGTTCGAGGACGACCCAGTGCCGTTCCTCGATCGTCGTCCGGTAGAGGAACCGCCACACGTCCCGTTCCCAGCCCTGGACGCGGCGGGTGCGCCAGTGGAAGACGGCCGACTCGGTCGCGGTGATCGGGGTGGCGGTGCCGACGATGCCGAAGGGGCCGCCGGGCCCGGCGAACGCGGCGTACGGGATCTCGAGGTCGACCCAGTCGAGGCCGGTGCGGGCGAACTGGACCCAGTCGAAGTTGACGCCGCGCTGGTCGGTCTTCTCGAAGAAGAACCCGCGGTCGGTCTCCCGGATGCGGAACCGGGCGGTGCTCTCGCCCTCCGCCATCGAGTGCGACTTGCGGTGCAGGAACGCGCCGTGCATCGGGTCGAGGACGTTGTCGATGTAGAACCGCCAGGGGGTCCGCCACTCGACGTAGTTGAGGAAGTGGGACGTCTCGGGGTCGGCGAGCCGGTCCGGGAGCGTGAACTCGACGGGTTCGGGGTGCAGGTCGTCGCCGAAGTAGGCGAAGACCGCACCGGCCTCCTCGCGGAGCGGGAGCGTCTTCACGGCCCGCTTGCCCTCCAGGGCGCAGCCGGGCATGCCGGGCACGGACACGACCGTGCCGGTGCCGTCGACCTGGACGCCGTGGTACTCGCAGGCGATGCGGTCGCCGAGGTGCTGGCCGAGGGAGAGCCGCGCGCCGCGGTGCGGGCAGCGGTCCGCGATCATGTGCGGGGTGCCGTCGGGCTCGCGGAACAGCAGCCAGCCCTCGCCGAGCCGGACCAGCCGCTTCATCTCGCCGGGGCCGACGAGGTGCGACGGGTAGACGGCGTACCAGCGGTTGCGCAGGCCGGTGGCGAGGATGTCCTCGGCGGTCGGCGTCGCCTTCGCGGTCATCATGGTGATCAAGCCCCCAGCCTGCTCATCTCGGCGCGGAACGTGTCTTCGGTGAGGGGTTCGCCGCCCGGCGCGGTGACGCCGCGGGCGCGCAGGCCCGCGACCAGGCCGGGCAGGTCGTGGACGCCGGTGGCGAAGACCTCCTCGATGGCCCCGGCGAGCTTCAGCTCGTAGGGGGTGGGCTCGCGGTCCCGGGTCTGGTGCACCTCGAGATAGAGGTCGCTCATGTTGCACTCCTTCGGGTGTCGGCTCGGTGGGGCAGCCCCTCGGCGATCTGCGCGAAGGACCGCACCCAGGCGTTGAAGGCGTCCGGGCGCTCGTCGTGCACCCGGTGGCCGGCGCCGGCGACGGTGACGAACACGGCGTCGCGGACGCCGCCCGCGTACGTCTGGGCGACCGGCTCGCCGGCGACGCGGTCGTCGTCGCCGCAGATCACGAGGGTGGGCGCGGTGACGCCGTCCAGCGGTGTGCCGGACGGCGCCGCGTGCGGGCCCGCGAGGACGAGGCCGCGCACGAGGCCGGGGCGGCGGGCGGCGAGCGTCACGGCGGCGGGGGCGGCGGCGCCGAAGCCGAGCAGGTGCACGGGGCGTCCGGCGCCGATCGTCCGCACGGCCTCGGCGAACGCGGCGTCGTCCGGTGCGGCCGCGGCTCCGGCCGCGGCGGGGGGCGCCCAGGTCTCGACGCGGAGGTCGGGGTCGAGACCGTCGCGCTGGGCGGCGAACGCGGCGGGCGTCGCGGGCGCGGCGGCGGGATCGCCGAGGCAGACGAGGACGGGCGGCGCGGCCGTCCCGGGTCCGGGCGGATGGTCGTCGTGCACGAGCGCCTCACCTTCAATCCTTGAGCACAAAGAAGCTAAGCGCTTAACTATCGGTCCGGCAAGACCCCCGGGCGCGGGCGCGCCCGGGGGCCGCCGTGCGGTCAGGGGGAGATCTCCTCCAGCGTCCGCCGCGCGGTCTCCTGCGCGAACAGGGCCGCGACCAGGCCGCCCGCGATCGCGACGACGCCGAGCATCAGGAACACCGGCGCGGTGCCGTCGGTGTAGATGAACCCGATGACGATCGGCCCGGCGATCACGCCGATGCGGTTCCAGACGCCGCCCATGCTCACGCCGAGCGCGCGGCTGCGCGTCGGGTACAGCTCGGGCGTGTAGAGGTAGAGACCCATGTTCGCCGCGTTGATGAAGATCGTGGCGAGGCTGATCAGGACGAACACCTGCGTCACGGTCGTCGCGCCGAGGGCGCCGAGCAGCCCCAGCAGCAGCCCGCCCGCGATCATCACGAACGCCATCGCCGGGCGGCGCCCGACGCGGTCGATCGTCAGCGCGATGGCCAGGCAGCCGACGATGCCCGCGAGCAGCGGCACGACGCTGTACTTGAGCGACTCGTCCAGCGGGACGTCGTAGACGGTGTGGTAGATCGTCGGCATCCAGGACGTGATGCCGTAGACGACGAAGTAGGCGGTGAACCAGAGCGCCCAGATGGTGACGGTGCGGCGCGCGTACCGTCCGGCGAACAGCTCGCGGAGCCCGCCGCGGCCCTCGCCCTTGCGCAGGGCGGCGGTCCCGGCCTTCTGCGCGGCCGCGACGTCGGGCGGCGGCAGCGCCGCGCCGGTGGAGCGCTCCACCTCGCGCTCGATGCGGGACATCTCCTTCTCCGCGCCCGCGCGGTTCCCGCGGCCGGCCAGCCAGCGCGGCGACTCGGGGACCATCGTGGCCAGGAACGGGACGACCAGCAGCGGGAGCGCGCCGATCGCGAACAGCCAGCGCCAGCCGAAGGCCGGGACGACGAAGGTCGCGACGACCGCGGCCGTGGCGAGCCCGATCGGGAAGATCAGCTCGTACAGCAGCACGAACCGGCCGCGCCTGGCCGCCTTGGTGATCTCCCCGATGTAGGTGGCGGCCACCGGGACCTCGCCGCCGATGCCGACCCCCTGGACGAACCGCAGCACGAGGAAGATCGCGAGCGACGGGGACGCCGCGAGCGCGAGGCTGGCCAGCGCGTACAGCAGCAGCGAGAACACGATCGTCTTGACGCGGCCGACCCGGTCGGCGAGCCAGCCGGACAGCAGCGCGCCCACGAGCATCCCGAGCGAGCCGGAGGTGATGGCCCAGGTGGCGGCGAGCGGGCTCATGCTCCACTCGTTCTTGATCACGGGCAGCGCGTAGGCGATGAGGAGCTGGTCGAAGGCGTCGAAGAACGTCACGACGCCGATGAGCAGGCGGACCTTCACGTGCCAGCGGCAGAGCGGCAATCGCTCCACGCGCGCGGCCATCTCCGCGGTGAGGCTGGGTGACACGGGGGCTGTCGTCATAGGGCTGGGCTCCTTCGCACGGCACCGCGGACGCCGGGCTGTGCCCGCCGTCACAGGTGCAGTTAGTTAAGAGGCCAGATACTTAGATGTCAATGGTTATGCACCTAACGATCTTTGCGGACGCCCGGCGAACTCACCGGCCGCCCGGGCCGCCCCGCCCGTCCCCGCCGTCCTCCACGGCGCGTTCGGCGGCCTCCAGCGACCGCTCCAGCGCCCGCAGCAGCTCGGTGAGCTGCTCGATCTGCCCGCCGTCCAGCCCGGCGATCATGGCGCGCTCGTTCTCCAGGTGCTCGGCCAGCAGCCGCTCGATCAGCTCGAACCCGCGCTCGGTGAGCCGCGAGTAGACGACCCGGCGGTCCTGCTCGTCCCGCTCGCGGACGATCAGGCCGGCCTTCTCCGCCCGGTCCAGCCGCAGCGTGACCCCGGCCGAGCTGAGCAGGGACGTGTCCGCCAGCTCGCGGGCCGACTGCCGGTACGGCGGCCCGGACCGGCGCAGCGTGATCAGCACGTCGAAGACGGCCGCGTTGATTTCGTGCCGCTCGAACAGCCGCGACAGCAGCCCGCTGTACCGCAGGTAGGAGCGGTGCAGGCGGCCGAGCAGCGCGATCGGCGACGGGTCGAGGTCGGGCCGCATCGCCCGCCACTGGCGCACGATCTCGTCGGTCTCATCCGGCTCCCCCGGGCCGGCCGGCCGTCCCGGCGCGTCCGTTCCGTCCGCCTCGTCCGTCCCGGGGGCGCCGCTCACCGGCCCGGTCCCGCTCTCCCGATCCGCCATCTCCGCTCCCGTTCGCGCAGCTCACCGTGGGGACGGACGGCTCGCCCGAAACCCGGCACGGATCCTAGCCGGGGCATTGCGCCGACCGATCCTTAAGTGCTAAAACGTTTTGCGGTACTTAGCTTAGTACTGAACTTTCTGTCTCCGTCCGGAGAGGAGCGACCCATGACCGAGCACGTCGCGCAGCCCGCCGCCCGGCCGGCCGATCTGGAGGCGCTGATCGACTCCTGCATCGCCGCGCGGGAGACCCGCCACGAGGACTGGGACACCCTCGGCTTCCAGGCCAAGGCGGACGAGCGGTTCCGCCGCGCGCAGATCCGCTACATCGGCTCCGGCGCGACCGGGAACCACGAGACCGACGGCCGGATCCTGCCCGCCGACCACTTCACGTTCTCCAACATGCGGCTCCCGGCCGGGGCGATCGGCCCGGAGCACACCCACCACGACGTCGAGGAGGTCTTCTTCGTCCTGGAGGGCGAACTCGAGGTGACCGTCCACGACGTCGAGGACGGCACGAAGACCGCGTCCCGCATGCTCGGCTACCGCGACCTCGTCCGCGTCCCCGCCGGGGTGCCGCGCAGCCTCCGCAACATCGGCGACACCGACGCGCTGTTCTGCGTCGTCATCGGGACCGGCAGGCCGCAGCTCCCGACGTACCCGCCGACCTCGCCGATGCACGGCGTCACCCGGGACTGACCATGCGGTCACTGCGGCTCGTGCGCTCCACCTGGCTCGCCGACGGCGTCGTCCAGCTCGAGCTCGCCGACCCGGCCGGCGCCGAGCTGCCCGGCTGGGAGCCCGGCGCCCACCTGACCCTGCACCTGCCGGGCGGCCCGTCCCGCGAGTACTCCCTGTGCGGCGACCCCGCCGACCGCGCCCGGTACACGGTCGCGGTGCGGCGCGACCCGGACTCGCGGGGCGGCAGCGCGCACGTCCACGAGCGGCTGCGCGTCGGCGAGATCCTCGACGTGGACGGCCCCAGGAACACCTTCGCGCTGGAGACGGCCCCCGCGTACGTCCTGGTCGCGGGCGGTATCGGCGTCACCCCGATCAAGGCGATGGCCGACGAGCTCGCCGCCCGCGGCGGCGTCCCGTGGACCCTGCTGTACTGCGGCCGGTCGCGGGCGTCCATGGCGTTCGCCGCCGAGCTCGCCGCGCACCCCCGGGCCGTCGTGCACGCCGACGACGAGCACGGCGGGCCGCCCGACGTCGGCGGCGTCCTCGCCAAGGCCCTCGCCGACCTGCCCGGCGGCGCCCTCGTGTACTGCTGCGGGCCCGAACCGCTCCTCCAGGCCGTCCAGGACGCCCTGGACGACCCGTCACGCCTGCGGACGGAACGGTTCCGAGCCCCCGAACCCGTGCGAACCGGCACGGACGGGGACGACGACGCCCCGTTCGACGTCGTGTGCGGGCCCGCCGGTTCACCGTCGAGCCCGGCGCGTCGATCCTCGAGACGCTCCGCGCGGGCGGCGTCGACCTGCCGTCCTCCTGCGAGGAGGGCATCTGCGGCACCTGCGAGACCCGGGTCCTCGCCGGCGAGCCCGAGCACCGCGACCACGTCCTCACCGACGACGAGCGCGCGGCGGGCGCGACGATGATGCTCTGCGTCTCCCGCTCCCGCACCCCCGAACTCGTTCTCGACCTCTAAGGAGCGGGCGATGTCCATGCTTCCCCCCACCCCCGGCGCCTCCCCCGGCCCGATCGCGCGGCTGCGGTCGCTGCGGTCGGTGGCCGTGCGGACGCCCGACGCGGCGGCCGCCGCCGAGTTCTACCAGCACATCTGGGGCCTGAACCCGGTCGAGGCCGACACCGGCGTGACGTGGCTGCGCGGGACGAGCCCGGAGCACCACATCCTCGAGGTGCGGCGGGCGGACGCGAACGCCCTCGGCAAGATCGCGTTCTCGGTGGCGACGCCCCGGGAGGTCGACGAGGCCGCGTTCCGGCTGCGGGCGCACGGCGTCCCGCTCGTCGCCGAGCCCGGACCGCTCGACCAGGCCGGCGGCGGGTACGGGCTGCGGTTCACCGACCCGGAGAACCGGCTGATCGAACTGTCCGCCGACGTCGAGGCGGTCGTCGTCCGCGACCCGAACGGGCTGGAGGCGGTGCCGCGCAAGCTCGCGCACGTCGTCCTGAACACCGTGGACATCGACGCCGCCTGCGACTTCTACACCCGCGTCCTCGGCATGCGGATCTCCGACTGGTCCGAGCACCAGATGGCGTTCCTGCGCTGCAACAGCGACCACCACGTCATCGCGTTCAACCAGGCCGACTGGACGTCGGTGAACCACATGGCGTACGAGATGCCGTCCATCGACCACTTCATGCGCGGCATCGGGCGGCTCCGCCACCACGGCGTCACCCCCCTGTGGGGGCCGGGACGGCACGGGCCGGGCAACAACACGTTCGGCTACTTCGGCGACCCGGCCGGCCTGGTGTGCGAGTACACCTCCGAGGTCGAGCAGGTCGACGAGGACGCGTGGCTGTGCCGCGTGTGGCGCCGCGTGCCCGAACTGTCCGACCTGTGGGGCACCGCGGGACCGCCGTCCACGGACGTCCGGACGCGCATGGCCGGGACCCCCGACGCCGGAGGGTGGTGGGAGAAGTGACCCTCTCCGTCGCCGTGATCGGGTGCGGGGCGATCGGCGGGACCGTCGCGCGCGCCCTGCACGACGGGGACGTCCCGGACGCGCGCCTGGCCGGGGTCGTCGACCCCGCCGGGGCCCGCGGCCTGCCGGAACTGTCGTTCGACGCGGCCCTCCGCGCCGCCGACCTGGTGGTGGAGGCCGCCGGGCAGCGGGCCCTCGCCGAACTCGGGCCCCGCGTCGTCGCGTCCGGCACCGACCTGCTCGTCGTGTCGATCGGCGCGCTCACCGACGACGCGCTGCTGCACGCGCTGAACGGCGCCGGGACGGGCCGCGTCCACCTGGCGTGCGGCGCGATCGGCGGCCTCGACATGCTGCGCGCCGCCGCCCGGATGGGCCCACTGGACGCCGTCCGCATCGTCACCACGAAGAAGCCCCCGGGACTCGTCCAGCCGTGGATGGACGATGCCGAGGCCGCGCGCGTCCGGTCGGCGCCCGGGCCCCTCGAGGTGCGGCGCGGGCCCGCGCGGGAGATCGCCGCCGCGTTCCCGAAGTCGACGAACGTCGCCGCCGCCGTCGCGCTCGCCGCCGGGGACTGGGACGTCGTCGAGGCCGTCGTGGTGGCCGACCCCGGCGCCGACCTGACGTCGCACGTCATCACGGCGTCCGGCCCGGCCGGGGAGTACCGGTTCGAGATCCGCAACCGGCCGTCGCCGCGGAACCCCACGACGAGCCAGGTCGTCCCGTACGCGGTGCTGAAGGCCGTCGGGGACCTCGCCGCCCGGACGGGGGTGTTCCGGTGAGCGCCCCGGTGCTGATGCTGCACGGGATCGGCGGCTGCGCGGCGTCGTTCGACGACCAGGTCCCGGCGTTCGAGGCCGCCGGGCACCGCGTCACCGCGTGGGACGCGCCCGGGTACGGGCCGTCGCCCGACCCCGCATCGGCGCCCGGCATGTCCGGATACGCGGAGGCCGCCGCCGCGCTCGTCGACGAACCCGCGCACGTCGTCGGCGTCTCGTGGGGCGGCGTGATCGCGACCCGCCTCGCCGCCGAACGTCCCGGGCTCGTCCGGTCCCTCGTCCTGGTCGGGTCGTCGCGCGGCTCCGGCCGCACGCCCGGGGGCCGGGCCGCCATGGCGGCGCGCGGACCCGAACTGCGGCGTCTCGGCCCGGCGGAGTTCGCGGCCCGGCGCGGGCCGAGGCTCCTCTCCCCCGAGGCGCCCCCCGACCTGGTGTACCGGGTGGTGTCCGCGATGGCGCGGGCGATCCGCATGCCCGGCTACGCCTTCGCGGCCGCCGCGATGGCCGGCACCGACCACAGCGCCGTGCTCGGCACGCTCGACGTGCCCGCCCTGGTGCTCGCGGGCGACCGCGACACCGTCACCGGGCCGGACGAGAGCCGCGCCATCGCGGCGGCCCTCCCCGGCGCCCGGCTGGAGATCCTCCCCGGCGCGGGGCACGCCACCAACCAGGAACGCCCCGACGAGTTCAACCGGATCGTCCTCGGATTCCTCGCGGAGGTCGAACGGTGAACGCCCCGGACGCGCACGCCCGGATCGTCCTCGAAGGCCCTGCGGGGGTGCGACCATGAGCGCCCCGGACCTGGACGGCCGGCTCGTCGTCGTGACCGGCGCCGGGCGCGGGCTCGGGCTGGAGATCGCGCGCGCCGCCGGGCGCGCGGGCGCCCGGATCGTCGTCGCCGAACGCGACCCCGGACTCGCCGGATCGGCCGTCGCCGGCCTCGCCGCCGAGGGCATCGAGACGCACCGCGTCGACACCGACGTCGCCGACACCGCGTCCGTCGCGGACCTCGCCGGCGCGGTCGCCCGCATCGGGCCCGTGCACGGCGTCGTCAACAACGCGGCCCTCGCGGACGGCGTCGGCGGGCGCCCGTTCTACGACATCGACCCCGAACAGTGGGACGCCGTCCTGACCGTGAACGTGCGCGGCACGTGGCTCGTGTCGCGCGCGCTCTGGCCGCACCTCGCGCGCCCCGGAGGCCGGATCGTGAACCTCGCGTCCGACGCGGCGTTCTACGGTTCGCCCCGGCTCGCGCACTACGTGACGTCCAAGAGCGCGATCGTCGGGATGACGCGCGCGATGGCGCGCGACGCCGGACCGCACGACGTCACCGTCAACGCGGTCGCGCCCGGCCTCACCCTCGGCGAGGCCGCCGACCGCATCCCCGCCGAACGCCACGAGCTGTACCGGCTGAACCGGGCCCTCGACCGGCCGCAGGAACCCGGCGACCTCACCGGCGCCGTCCTGTTCCTGCTGTCGGACGCCGCCTCCTACATCACCGGGCAGACGCTCGTCGTCGACGGCGGCTTCGTCTTCAACTGAAAGGAACACCGATGGATCTCGGGCTCGCCGGGCGGGTCTACGCCGTCACCGGCGCCGGGTCCGGCGTCGGGCTGGCCACCGCCGCGCTGCTGCTCGCCGACGGCGCGCACGTCGCCGCCTGCGCCCGCGACGTCGACCGGCTCCGCGCCGCGCTCGGCCCGCTGCCCCGCGCGGGCGGCGCCCGGACGTACGCGGTGTCGTGCGACGTCCGCGACGGCGCGGCCGTCGCCGCGTTCGTCGATGGCGCGGCCGCCGAGTTCGGGCGCCTCGACGGGGTCGTCAACAACGCGGGCCGCTCCCTGCTCGCGCCCGTCGCCGAGACGTCCGACGAGCAGTGGCGCGACGAGTTCGACCTCAAGATCTTCAGCGTGCTGAACACCGTGCGGGCCGCCGAGCCGCACCTGCGCCGGTCGGACGCGCCCGCGATCGTCAACGTCAACGCGATCCTCGCCCGGCAGCCCGAGTCGCGGCTCGGCGCCACCTCGGCCGCCCGCGCCGCGCTGCTCAACCTCAGCCGGACCCTCGCCGCCGACCTCGCCCCCGTCCGGGTGAACTCGGTGTGCCTCGGCCTCATCGACACCGGCCAGTGGCGCCGCAGGTACGAGACGTCCGGCACCTCCCTCTCGTACGACGAGTGGACCGCCGGGCTCGCCGCCGACCGCGGCATCGCGCTCGGGCGCCTCGGCCGTCCCGAGGAGGTCGCCCACCCGATCGTCGCGCTGCTGTCGCCGCGCGCGTCCTACGTCACCGGATCGTCCCTCGACATCGGCGGAGGAGTCGCCCGATATGTCTGACCCCACCGGCGGTGACCTGCTCGTCCAGGTCCTCCGCGAGCACGGCGTCACCACCGTCTTCGGCGTCGTCAGCGTCCACAACCTGCCGCTGGTCGAGGCCGTCGACCGCGACCTGCGCTTCGTCGCCGTCCGGCACGAGGCCGCCGCGGTCAACGCCGCCGACGCCCACGCACGCGCGTCCGGCGGCCTCGGCTGCGCGCTGACCAGCACCGGGACGGGCGCGGGCAACGCCGCGGGCGCCCTCATCGAGGCGCTCACCGCGGGCTCGCGCGTCCTGCACGTCACCGGGAACATCGACAGCGAGTACCTCGGGCAGGGGCGCGGCGTCATCCACGAGACCAAGGACCAGCTCGGGATGCTCGCGTCCGTCTCCAAGCACGCGGCGGCGATCGCGTCGGCCGCCTCCGCCGGGGACGTCCTGCGCCGCGCGGCGCGCGCGGCGCTGACCCTCCCGCAGGGCCCGGCGAGCGTCGAATGGCCCATCGACCTGCAGTACGCCGCGCAGACGATCGTCCCGGCGGACGCGCCCGCCGCGCGGCCGGCGGACGAGGGGTGGCGCGGCGCGGCCCCGGAGGCGGCACGGCTCCTCGCGTCCGCCCGCCGCCCCGTCATCTGGGCGGGCGGCGGCGCCCGCACCGCCGGACCCGGACTCCGCGCCCTCGCCGAACGCCTCGGCGCGCCGATCCTCACCTCGAACGCCGGGCGCGGCGCCGTCCCCGAGGACCACCCCCTCGTCGTCGGCAACTTCGCCACGAGCCCCGCCGCCGAACCCCTCCTGCGGGACGCCGACCTGCTCCTGAGCATCGGCACGCACTTCCGCTCCCAGGAGACGAAGCACTACAAGCTGAACCTCCCCGAACGCCACGTCCAGATCGACGTCGACCCCGCCGCGATCGGACGCGCGTACCCGGTGACGCTCGGCCTGTGCGGCGACGCGTCGGCCGTCCTCCCGGCGCTCGTCCCTTCCGAGACCTCGGTCGAGGACGGCTGGCGGGCACGCGCGTCCGAAACCCGCCGGGCCGTCCGCGACCGGCTCCGCGCCGACATCGGCCCCTACACCCTCATCAACGACGCCATCCGGGCGCACCTGGACGACGCGTCGCCCATCGCCCGCGACGTGACGATCCCGTCGAGCCAGTGGGGCAACCGGCTCCTGCCGATCCTCGACCCGGCGACGAACATCTTCCCGCTCGGCGGCGGCATCGGGCAGGGCCTCGCGATGGGCATCGGCGCCGCCACCGCCCGCCCGGACGTCCCCACCCTCGTCATCGCGGGCGACGGCGGCTTCTCCGTGCACCTCGGCGAGATCGCGACGCTCGCCCAGGAACGCCCGTGGCTCGTCGTCCTGCTGTTCAACGACGGCGGCTACGGCGTCCTGCGCAACATGCAGGACCGGCACATGGACCGCCGCTCGGGCGTCGACCTGTTCACCCCCGACTTCGCGGCCGTCGCGGCCGCCGCCTCCATGCCCTACGCGCTCGTCCGCGACGCCGCCGACTTCGACGCCGCCTTCGCGAAGGCCGTCACCGCCCGCGAACCGTACTTCCTCGAGGTGGACGTCACCGCGCTCGGCCCGCCCCCGACCCCCTTCGTCCCTCCCGTCCCGGTCCCCTCCACCCGCTGACCGGCCCGCCGCGCCCGTCCCGGCGTGCTCCGCCGTGGCCGCCACCCGGTCACGGCGGAGCCGTTGCGACGGACGTCCCGCAAAGCCCCCCGTCTTTTCCGGACCGTATGCGCGCGAGCACGATCCGTGGCACACTCACGCTTCGTGCGGGGTTTCGCGTTTACCTATCCGGTTAATAATGAAGGGGGAGCCGCGATTGGAGGTGTGTTATGCCGACCGCGCCCTGCGAGATCTCTGCTCATCGGACCGGGATCTCCGCAGGAAGTACGGCGACGCGTGCGCGAGGAGGATCGGGTTGCGCCTTCGCACGCTGGAAGCGGCGGAGAGTCTTGACGACCTCATGCGCGCGCCGGGTCACTGCCACCCGCTCCGCGGCGAGTACTACGAAGACTGCTACGCGTTCCGGCTCCACGGAGCCATGCGGCTCGTCTTCCGCCTGATGACGCCGGAAGAGAAGAAGGACAACGACATCGCGGCCGACACGGCGGCGCTCGTCGTCGAGATCATCGACTACCACCAAGGTTGAGCAGGAAGGGAGTGAGGACGATGGCGACCCCAGAAGTTCATCCGGCCGCGGAACCCGACTATGTCGTGCCGCCGGGGGAGGCCATCCGCGAGTTCCTGGACGACCTGGGCATGACCCAACGGCAGCTCGCCGCGCGCCTCGGCCTCACCCCCAAGCACGTGAACCAGCTCGTCCAGGGCCTGGTGCCGTTGTCCCCGGACGTGGCGGCCCGCCTCGAGCTGGTCACCGGCATGCCCGCCCGCATGTGGAACCGCCTGGAGGCCGACTACCAGACCGAGGTCACGCGGCTGCGCCGACGCGACGATCTCGCCGAACTCGCCGCCTGGATCAGGGACGAGATCCCCGTGAAGGAACTCGTCAAGCGAGGCGCTCTCCCAGCCGACCCCAAGGATCCGGGCAGCCGGGTGCAACAGGTGCTCAGGTTCTTCGGGGTCGCACACCTGGAGACCTACCGCGAGCTGTACGAGTCGAACGCGGTGAGCTTCCGCCAGAGCAAAGCGTTCGAGGTGAAGCCCGGTGCCGTCGCCTCATGGATTCGGATGGGCGAGCTCAAGGCCCAGGACGTCCGCTGCGAGCCGTACAACAAGGCGGGAATCGAGGCCGACCTGCCGCGGCTGCGACTCTTGACCGTCCAGCCGCAAGAAGTGTTCTTCCGGCTCACCAGGGACATTTGCGCGGCACACGGGATCGCGGTGGTCGTGGTGCCCGAGATCGCCGGCACGCGGTCCTGCGGTGCCACCAAGTGGCTGTCGCAGTCGAAGGCCATGGTGATGCTCAGCGGGCGGTACAAGAAGAACGACCAGCTATGGTTCACGTTCTTCCACGAGCTATGCCATGTCATCAAGCACGGCAAGGACCACGTGTGGATCGAGGGCGGCTCCGAGCCGGATCACCCGCGTGAAAGGGAGGCCGACGAGTTCGCCCGGGATCTTCTGATCCCGCCGGAGGACGCGGCGCGCCTTCCCTCCCTGCGCACCCTCACCGCCATTGAACGATTCGCCGAGGAGATCAACGTCGCTCCCGGGATCGTCGTCGGCCGGATGCAACGCGAAGGCCTGCTGGGCTACAAGATCGGCAACAGGCTCAAGCAGGACATCGATCTGGCGGCGGTCGGCTGACGAGCGGGGCCGCGGAGACGTGTCGGCGCGCGGCCGATGCCGGCCGGGCCCCGCGGCCCGGCCGGCCTCCACCGGTGGCCCCGCCGTCCGCTACCCGGAGCGCCAGACGGTGCCGCGTCGCTCGTATTCGAGCACCATCTCGGCGAACAGCGCGGCTTCGGGGCCGTACAGGCGCTCGACCAGCCACAGCGCGAGGTCGAGGCCCGAGGTCACGCCGCCGGAGGTGACCAGGTCGCCGTCGTCGACGACCCGGCCGGGGACCACCTCGCCGCCCCGGGCCTCCAGCTCCTTCTTGGCGGCGTGGTGCGTCGTGCAGGGCCGGCCGTTGGCGATCCCGGCGGCGGCCAGCAGCAGCGCCCCGCTGCACACCGACGCCGTGATCAGGCCGGGGCGCCGCGCGGCCGCCAGCGCCCGGGGAAGGACGCCGCGGCGGATCTCCCGGTCCACCGGAGACCCCTCGCCCAGCCCCCCGCCGGGCACCAGGATCACGTCCGCCGCCCGGGGCGACCACGGCGTGCGCACCGCGACGTCCATGCCGGAGAACGTGGTCACCGTGCGGGGCCCGTCGGCGGTGACGAACTTCTGCTCCACTCCGTGCTCGTCGGCGATGACGCCGAGGACCTCGACCGGCCCGGCGAAGTCCTGCTCCTCCACCCCGTCGTAGAGGACCGTGTGCACCCGCAACGGCCTGCGGGGAGGCCCGGGGGCGGGCGACGCCGGGGCCGCGAACGCACCGAGGCCGAGCGCCGTCGTGGTGACCGTGCCCGTGCGCAGCAGGTCGCGCCTGTTCATCCCGCTCCTCCGCTGCCGGGGCACATCACGTGCGGGGGAACAGCTTCGCGGCCACCGGCTCCCCGGGCGCCGCACCCGGGGGGATGGCGAAGACGGCGCTGCCGGTGTGCCGGATGAAGGCGTTCAGCCGGTCCGCCCCGGCCAGCGCGTTCTGCGCGCGGACGAACTCCCCGGGATCGCGCACGTAGGCGCAGAACAGCACGCCGCTGTCGAAGGCCGCGTGAGCCGACTCGTCGTGCGCGGGCATGCCGTCGCCGTGGTCGTGGCCGTCGTCGTGCTCGTGGTCGTCGTCCTGCGCGCCGCCCGGCTGGAAGCCGTAGTCGTAGTTGTACGAGCGCCGCAGCATCGGGACGTCCCGGACCAGGGCGAGGTGCGAGTCGGCGGGGATGAGGGGCTTTCCGTCCGGTCCCTTCTTGCCGAAGTCGGGGGTGCTGAACTCGTGCCCGCCGCTGAGCGGGGCGCCGTTGTCGCGCCGCCGCCCGATCGTCTCGTCCTGGACGCGTGCCGTGACGGTGTCCCACTTCGGCAGGTCCATGCGGATCTTGCGGAAGACCAGGTAGGTGCCGCCCGAGAACCAGGCCGGTTCCTCCGCGGCGTCGGCCCAGACGACCGCGTCGAACGCTTCCGGGCGGGGATTGACGGTGCCGTCCTTGTGGCCGAACAGGTTGCGCGGCGTCGCGTCGCCGAACCCGCCCAGGAAGCCCTGCTGCGTCCAGCGGAGCCGCGCCAGGCCCGGGGCCCGGCTGCGCAGGGCGCGGAACGCCCGGCTGATGACCTGGAGATCCTCGCCGCAGATCTGGATGAGCAGCTCGCCGCCGCTCCACGCGTCCTCCAGCCCGTCGCCGCGGAAGGCGGGCAGCGGCTCCAGCCGGTGCGGACGGGCGTCCGTCCGGCCGACGCGCTCGAACAGGTCCGGTCCCAGCCCGAAGGTGACGGTCAGCCGGGACGGTTCGAGGCCGTCGGCGATGCCGGTGTCCGGGGGGACCTGCGGCCCGGCGCCCGGCATGGGCCCGGGCAGGCGCCCCTGCGTGAGCCGCTCGGCGACGGCCGTCCACCGTTCCATGAGCCGCCGGAAGTTGCCCGCGAGCCGCTCGGAGCTCAGGCGGTCACCGCTGACCGGGTCGGTGTCCTCCAGGTCGAACGCCACGAACAGCGCGTGCCGCTGCTGCGGTGTGGCGATGCCCGCCTGGTGCGCTCCGTGGAACGGCTCGATCCGCCGCTCCGGCCCGGACGGGCGCGGCGCCTCGTCGCCGCGCGCGTTCACCACCAGCGCTCCGCCCGCCGCCGCACCGGCGGTCGCCGCGACCGTGGTGATGACGGCGCGCCGCGAGAAGGGACGGCTGGACTGTTCCGACATCGAGACCCCCAGAGGAAACACAACCTTCAGCCTTCCTGAAGCCTAACTCCGGCTTCAGGAAGGCTGAAGGTGGGGTGGTTCCAACGGCCGGGAGCCGCTCAAGCGCCAGGTCAGGACATGGCCGGGGCCCCGGATCCTCGACGTCCCCGCGGGAACACCCCTGCGGCCACGCCCCGGCAACGAGCCCGCCGATCATGTGCCGATACGCACCGACCGCGGCCGGAAAGGGCTCAGGGCCGTCAGACCGGTGGGGTCTGACGGCCCTGTCGGCCGGTTTCACGGTCAGGCCTTGTTGAAGGTGTTGCGGGCCCAGAGGTAGGAGGCGATGGCGATGGCGGTGCACCAGGTGGCGGCGATGGCGGCGTTGTTGCCGATGGGCGTGCCCAGGAGGAGCCCGCGGAGGGTCTCCATGATGGGGGTGAAGGGCTGGTAGTCGGCGAACCAGCGGATCGCGGCGGGCATGGAGTCGGTGGGGACGAACCCGCTGCCCAGGAAGGGGAGCAGGACCAGGGGCATGGGGGCGTTGCTGGCGGCCTCGGGCGTCGGGGACTTCATGCCGAGGGCGACCGACAGCCAGGTGATGGCGAGGATGAACAGGGTCAGCAGCCCGGCGGCGGCCAGCCACTCGACGGCGGTGGCGTTGGGGCGGAACCCGATCGCGAAGGCGACCGCGACCAGGACGGCGGCGCCGAGGAGCTGCTGCACGATGCTGCCGGCGACGTGTCCGGTGAGGACGGAGGCGCGGGCGATGCGCATGGTGCGGAAGCGGGCGATGATGCCTTCGGTCATGTCGGTGGCGACCATGACGGCGGTGCCGGTGGCGGCGGTGGCGGCGGCCATGAGCAGGATGCCGGGCAGAACGTAGTTGACGTAGGCGCCACGACCGCCGCCGATGCCGTCGCCGAGCGTTCCGCCCAGGACGTAGACGAACAGCAGCAGGAGGATGACGGGGGTGATGATGAGCTGGATGGTCATGGAGGGGTAGCGGGCGATGCGCTTGAGCTGGCGGCGGGTCATGGTGGCCGAGTCGCGCAGGGCCAGGGCGGGGCTGCTCATCGGGTGGTCTCCTGCTTCTGCTGGTGGTTCTGGCCGGTGAGGGTGAGGAAGACGTCGTCGAGGTCGGGGGTGTGCACCGACAGTTCGGCGGGCTCGACGTCGGCGGTGTCGAGGCGGGCGAGGAGGTCGCGCAGGGCGCGGACGCCGCCGTCGGAGGGGACCTGCAGGGTGAGGCGGTCGTCGTCGGAGGGGTCGATGAAGCCGGTGCCGAGTGCGTCGAGGGCGCGGGCGAGGGTGGTGTCGTCGGTGAACCGCAGCGATATGTGGCCGCCGGGGATGAGGCGCTTGAGTTCGTCGGGGGTGCCCTCGGCGATGAGGCGGCCGCCGTCCAGCAGGGCGATGTGGTCGGCGAGCTGGTCGGCTTCTTCGAGGTACTGGGTGGTCAGGAAGATCGTGACGCCGCTCGCGACGAGGTCGCGGACGACGTTCCACATGGAGCGGCGGCTGCGGGGGTCCAGGCCGGTGGTGGGTTCGTCCAGGAAGATCAGGCGGGGGTCGCCGACCAGGGTCATGGCCAGGTCCAGGCGGCGGCGCATGCCGCCGGAGTAGGTCGAGGCGGGCTTGCCGGCGGCCTCGACCAGGTCGAACTGCTCCAGCAGTTCGGTGGCCCGCCGCTTGCCGTCCTTGCGGGACAGGTGCCGCAGGTCGGCCATCAGGAGCAGGTTCTCCTCGCCGGTGAGGAGCTTGTCGACCGCCGAGTACTGGCCGGTGACCCCGATCGCGCCGCGCACGTCGTCGGGCCGCCGGTGCAGGTCGTGTCCGGCGACGCGGACCTGTCCGGCGTCGGCGCGGGTGAGGGTGGACAGGATCTGCACGGTGGTGGTCTTGCCGGCCCCGTTGGGGCCCAGCAGGGAGAAGATCGTCCCTTCCGGGACCTGGAGGTCGATGCCGTCGAGCACGACCTTCTCGCCGCTCTTGTCCCGGTAGGACTTGCGCAACCCCTCGGCTGCGATCGCCAGATTCGTCATCGGTTCTGCTCCTTCGGCTGCTGCGGGGGTCAGAGGCTGCGGGCGGTGATGTCGCCGTGGGAGGTGGTGGCCTTGATGGCGAGCCCGGGGGTGCCGTCGTTCTTCAGGGCGTTGCTGACACGGCCACGGCCCGTCTGGGCGTCCAGGGCGGCCGACACTCCGGCGGCGGCACCCACCGAGATGTCACCGGACTGCGTCGACAGCACCACCGAGCCGCCACCGGCCTCGGCGATCCGGATGTCGCCGCGCTGGGTGCTGATCTCCGCCGAGCCGCCCAACCGGTCGATCTCGACGTCGCCGTCTGTGGCGGTGAGGCGGACGCCCGCGGCCTCGTCCACCTTGATCTGGCGGTAGGCGCCGTCGAAGGCGACCTCGCCCAGGCGGCCGACGCCCCGGAACTCGGTGGCGGCGGCCGTGACCTCGACCCGGGAGCCGGCGGGCAGCTGAACCGTCACCGCGATGGCGCCCGAGCGGCCGGTCACCTGGTTCCCGGCCGGCGGGGCCTGGACGCGCAGGACGCCGTCCGCGTAGTCGACCGTGGTCTGCTCGGCCGCCTTGACGTCGCGGCCCTTGGAGGCGTCGGCCGGCAGGACCTCGACGGCGGTGTCGGCGCGGTCGGCGGCGACGAACTGCACGCGGCCGGCGGGGACGTCCAGGACGGCGGTGATCGGGGCGGGGGTGTCGTACTCGTTCATCGTGCTCTCCTTGGGGTTCGTTCTTTCCGACACCGCAAACGCTACGTTGCGTTTATGAAGTTGGCAACATCTATGTTGCACAGAAGAGGAGTCATCGCAGGTCAATTGCCGAATATCATTGCAATGGCTCTGACATTCATCGCAACAACGTCTTCGTAGTTGCGTTGCAATGAATGAGGTGAAGGCTATGGGGATCGGTGTCCGAGAGCATGGGGCCCTCGGGCGCCGAGGCGCGGGCGGTCTCCGGGCTCGACGTCCAGCCGGTACTCGTTGGTGCGGTGGTGCAGCCGGAACCCCAGATGCCGGTTGACGGCCAGCAGGGCGGCGTCGTTCCCGGCAGTGTCGGTGGCGACCTGCGTGACCTGCGGGTAGTCGTCGTACAGCAGGCGCAGCATCGACGCCTTGACCCACAGGTCCAAGCCCAGGCCGTGATGGTCGTCGGCCGGCGGGCGGTCGTGCTGGGTCGCACGGGCCCCGCCTCCTCCGGGGACGACGACCTCGGTGCAGCCGACGACCTTGCGGCCGTGCTCGGCGGCGACCGTCAGGAGCACGTCGCCCGGGACGGCGTCCTCGCGGCCCGGCGGAGCGATCCGCGCCGTCTTCGTCAGCCGGTAGCCCGGATGCTCCACCGCGACCATCTCGTCCAGCCACCCCGGATGCACGTCCCGCAGCGACAGCAGCAGGTGGTGCAGCGTGCGCAGGCGGGTCAGGCCGCGCCGCAGGCAGAAGGCGTCGCCGGTCCCGCCCGCGGGCACGGCCACGACGACGCGGCTCAGGCCGCGGACGCGCGCCTCGGCGGTCAGCGTGTCCACCAGCCGGGCGCCGACGCCGCGGCGCCGATGCGCCGGGTGGACGTGCACGTGCGCGCGTCCCGCCGCCGTGGTGGACGGCAGGCGCAGGACCGCCAGGCCCACGACCCGGCCCGCGCGGGTGGCGGTCCAGACGGCCGTCGCCCCGGCGGTCAGGTGAGCGTGGAACCGGTCGGGGGGCGCGGGCGCCGTACCGGGCGCGTCCGCGGCCATGGAAGCCGCGACCACCGCGTACCAGGCCCGCAGGCGCGGCCCGTCCGGTTCCTCCCGTGCCGGTTCGGCCCGGGCGACGCGCAGCCGGGCCGGCCGGGACCGAGCGTCGTCAGCGGCCTGCGTCATCGGTCATGTCCCATTCCCTGGTCGCCGGCGGGCGGTCCCGCCCGGTCGGGGCGACGAGTCGCCCGTTACAGGCTCGC
The DNA here is from genome assembly GCF_042675525.1 of Actinomadura sediminis. Classification (NCBI taxonomy): domain Bacteria; kingdom Bacillati; phylum Actinomycetota; class Actinomycetes; order Streptosporangiales; family Thermomonosporaceae; genus Actinomadura; species Actinomadura sediminis. The sequence continues at coordinate 67,251 of NZ_JBHTJA010000012.1, read as the reverse complement.
GGGGCGGCGGCCCCGGAACAACGGCCATGTCGGGAAGGCAGCGTTGCCCGAACGGTCATCGATGCGAGTTGTGTCAACGGAGCGTTGACGGCTAGGTTCACGATCGGTTCAAGGGGGTCCATGGAGCTTCGAGACATTGAGATCTTCTTGGTGTTGGCTGAGGAAGTGCACTTCGGACGTACCGCCGAGCGGCTGCGCATCACCCCGTCCCGGGTCAGCCACGTCATCAAGAAGACCGAACGCCGCATCGGCGCCCCGCTGTTCGCACGCACCTCCCGGACCGTCCGTCTCACCCCGCTGGGCGAACGGCTCCGCGACGACCTCCTCCCGGCGCACCTGCGGATCCAGCAGGCCGTGGACCGGGCCGTCGCCGAGGCGCGCGGCATCACCGGCACCCTGCGCATCGGCTACTCCACCCCGTGGTGCGCCGACCTGCTCCTCAAGGCGGCCCAGACCTTCCGCGCCCGCTACGCCGACTGCACCGTCCACATCCAGGAGATCCAGCTCAACGATCCGCACGGCCCGCTGCGCCGGGGCGAACTCGACCTGCAGCTCAGCGAGCTCCCCGTCGCCGAACCCGGCATCACCGCCGGACCCACCGTCCTGTCCGAGCCCCGGGCCCTGCTCGTCCCCGCCGACCATCCCCTCGCCCAGCGGGAGCACATGTCGATGGAGGACCTCGCCGACATCCCCCTGATCACTCCGGGCGGGAACTTTCCGCACTACATGGCGGCCGTCCACCTGCCCACCCACACCCCGTCCGGCCGCGCCATCCCTCGCGGGCCGGTCTTCACCTACTGGGCCGAGGTGCTCTCCCTGGTCGCCGCCGGCCTCGGCGCCTTCCCGGTCTCGGCGCGCGGCGCGGACTACTTCGCCCGGCCCGGCGTCGCCTTCGTCCCCTTCCTGGACGCGCCGCCCGTCGAGTACGGCCTCCTGTGGCCGACCAGCGGGCAGTCCCCCCGCGCCATGGCGTTCGTCGACCTGCTCGGCGACCTCGCCGAGGACGAGTGACCAGGACGCACCCGACGACGCCCGCGATCATCGTGCTGGAGCCGACCGCACGACGGCCCCGCCGATCGCGGCGGCACCTCTCCACGCGGGACGCCCGTGACGCGGGTGCGGACGGACGAGCCGGTCCGTTCGTCAGCGGCCGGGCTCGATCGCCGCGCGCACCGCGTCCCGGATCGCCTGGTGCAGCGGTTCGGCGTCCGCGCCGAAGATCCGTTCGTCGACCTCGGCCACCGCCTCCCGCGCCGCCTCCAGCAGCCGGGCGCCCTCCGCCGTGATCTCGATCGTCGAGGCGGACCCGGCACGCGCGTTGCGGTCGCGCACCAGGCCCGCCGCGGCGAGCGACTTCACCGCCGCGTGCACGCTCTGCACGGTGATCCCGGACATCCGCGCCAGATCGCTGAACGACGCCCCCGGCACGGTGGCGATGTGACCGAGCAGGCCGAGCCTGCCGACCGTGAGCCCCAGCGGCGCGAGGACGGGGGCGAGTTCGGCCTCGATCCGGCGCGCGAGCGACAGCACGAAGACGGACGTGCTCGTCACCCGGGGTCCGGTCCGTCCGCTCTCGGTGCTCACCCTCCCAGTCTCCCGCAGATCGAGCACCCCGCGGCGGGTCCGCGCCCGCCGTGACACGCCGGCCGGGCATGTCCGAAAAGGACCCATGAACCCCCAGGTGCAGGCAAGATGAAGATCGACACCCGGCATCGCGGCATGGAGCACCTCGTGAACGACATACCCGGCATCGACACGACTGTGCCGAGTTCGGCACGGATCACCAACTACTGGCTCGGCGGCAAGGACAACTACCCGATCGACCGCGAGGTCGGCGACGCGATCGCGCGCGTCCACCCCGACATCGTCACGATGGCGCGGCACGACCGCGCCTTCATCGGCCGCTCCGTCCGGTACCTGGCGGGCGAGGCCGGCGTCCGCCAGTTCCTCGACATCGGCACCGGCCTGCCCACCCAGGACAACACCCACGAGGTCGCGCAGCGCGTCGCCCCCGACTCCCGCATCGTCTACGTCGACAACGACCCGATGGTCCTGGCGCACGCCCGCGCGCTGCTCACCTCCACGCCCGCGGGCGAGACCGCCTACATCGACGCCGACCTGCGCGACCCCGACGCCATCATCGAGAAGGCCCGCGAGACCCTCGACTTCTCCGCGCCGATCGCCGTCATGCTCATCGGCATCCTGCAGCACATCGTCGACGACGCCGAGGCCGAGTCGATCGTCCGGCGGCTCATCGAGCCCCTGCCGTCCGGCAGCCACTTCGTCCTCGTGCACGACACCGCCGACTTCCACGGCCAGTCCGTCCTGGACGCGATGGAGACGTTCATGGCCGAAGGCGGCCTGCCGATCTGCGCCCGCGACCACGCGCAGATGGAGCGCCTCATGGACGGCCTCGACCTCGTCGACCCCGGCATCGTCTCGACGTCCCGCTGGCGCGTCGGCCTCGACAGCCCATGGGGCGAGGCCGAGAACGTCGCCCAGTACAGCGCGGTGGGCCGCAAGCCCTGACCCGTCAGCCCGCCATGTCGAGGACGAACCGGTAGCGGACGTCGTTGCGCGCCGGCCGTCCCAGCGCGGCGTCCACCGCCCGCGCCGGGACCACCTCGGTCTCCGCGACGATGCCGCTGCCCCGCGCAACCGTGCCGAAGGAGGTCAGGCGGACGCGACACCGGCCCGGCGATCCTGCGCGGTCACGACACCTCCGCGCCCATCTCCCTGGCGATCTCCGCCGCCGCCTTCTCGGCGTCATCGGGCAAGCGCCGTCCCGCGGCGGGCCCGGTCCGCCATCGGTAGGTGCCGCCGTCCCAGGCCACGAACCGGGGGCCGAGCCACCTGTACGTCACTCGCACGTGCGGCAGGTCCCGGTCGTCGCGTTCCAGGGAGGCCGCCATCTGGGGCGCGCACCGGCGGAGCGCGGCGTGCAACTGCGCGTCCCGGCCGAACATTTCGATGCTTTCCATTTCTCCTCACGGAAGTCGCGGGACGGTGTCAGGGCGCGACGAGGCCGCCGAAAGCGGCCCGCAGCCATCCCCGGCGCGGCGCGCGCCGGCGGCGTCCGCTGCGGCGGGGCGCCGGAGCGGGCGGCGCGGCGGCGAACCGGGCGCGGACGTCCCTCGGTCCGGGCGGTGGCGCGGCGCGGCGGACGCCGAGGGCGTTCAGGCGGCGGGCCAGTTCGGCGGGCGTCGCCGCTTCGACCAGGTGGCAGGCGCCCGCGCGGTCGCGGGCCAGCGCCCACCAGCTCCCGGTGGCCGCGCCCAGCCAGGCGGACGTCCCGGGGAACCGGCGCGCCACCTCGGCGGCCACCCGTGCCTGCGGCGTGCTCACCGCGCGGTCTCCGTCCCGACCTGATCGGACGCGAGGCGGCCGAGGGCCCACGTCACCGCGTTCATGATCTGGTCGGCCTCGGCGACGGGCTCGTGCCCGGGGCCGAAGAACCACACCCGGCCGCCGTCGTCGGTGCGCGGACGGCACGTGACGGTGACGGTCGCGGGGCTCGCCCCGGGCCCGCACCCGGGGACGTCGGGATTATCGATGCGCAGCCCGCTCGAACTCAGCTCGACCTCGAGGCGTCGCGCCGACAGGTGCGCGGCGAGCGCCGCGAGATGGTGTTGCGGGGTCGTACGATCCGTCATGGGTCGGAACCGCCTTCCGGCCGAGGCCCCGGATCTTCGGCTGTGAGCACAGCGGGCGGGGGCCGCCTTACGTTCGGACGTGCGGGCGTCGCACGCCCACGCACCGATGCTGAAGGCCGGCAAGGCTCGGGAGTGACACAGCTTGTGTCACCGCTCCGAGCTGCTCAGACGATCCGGGCCCACTCCGCGAACGCCACCAGAGGGTGCGGCGGGGACACGTGCAGACGGAGCAGGGTGTCGAGCGCGTCGTGCACGAACGGGTGCTCACGCACGTGTTGTGGAGCGATCTGGCGCGCGGCACGCAGCGACGCGAACGCCTCGTCGCGCTTCCCCAGCCAGAGCTGCGCTCGGGCGACGTCGATGAAGTAGTGCGAGCGTCGTTCGGCGGGCAGAGCCCTGAGCAGGCTTTCCCGCTGCTCGCGATCGGCTCGGGCCGCCAGCGCCACGGCACGCGCCGGATCGCCGAGTTCGGTCGCGACCGAGACCTCGTGGACGTGCAGTGACGCGGGGCCGAAGGCGGTCCCGTTGTAGACGCCTTCGGGGACCCGCTCCGCCAGGACGCGGGCCTGCTCGAGATGTTCGTCGACGGCTGCGGCGTTCTCGGTCAGCCGGGCCGCCACGACGGCGGCGCGCATGTGCAGAGCGCCCGCTGCGGCGCGGAGGTCCGGCGTGTCCGGTTCGGGAAGAGCGTCGAGGGCGTTTTCCAGCGCGCGTAGTCCGGCCGCGAGATTGCGGCCGGCCGCGAAGAAGACTTCCGTGCGCACATAGGCGGCAGTGGCGACCAGCGCCGGATCCTCGGCGAGGTCGGCAGAGCGGCGCATCAGCTCGATCAGGCGCGCCGAGAGATCGTAGTAGCCGTACTTGTAGGCGACGGCGTCCGCCGCGCGGTGGGCGGCCACCGACAGGGCCGCGGCGGTTCGGCGCTCGGGGCCGCCGTTCAGAACGGCGCGCGACAACTCGGCCAGCAGCGGCGGCAGTTCTTCGGCGAGGCGGGTGTACTGGGACGTCAGGCGCCGCTGTGTGGCGGCCGCCACCGCCGATGCCAGCCGCTCCGGCGACCGGACCGGGCCGTCGTCGGGGATGTCGTGAACGTCGATGGCGGCGCGCAGGTTCGGCACCGCGGCGTGCACCCGGCTGTCGGTGTGCGCGCGGCGGCCGGTCAGGGCCTCCGGGTCGGTACCGAGCGCGGCGGCGAGCGCGTCCAGGACGCGATCGGTCACCGGCCGGGCACCCTGCTCGACCTTGCGGAGCAGGCTCAGCGAGATGTGGGCGTCCTCGGCCAGCCGTCGCTGGCTGAGGCGGCGCGCCTTCCGCAGGCCGGCGATTCGCCGACCGATCTGTGCGTCCGGGATCACTGCGGGCTCCGTAAGGGCTGGATCCTGCGGGGACGGTACCTCGCGCCGGAAGATCAGCGCAGGAGTTCCGGGAGGTCGGTCAGGCGATCGACCAGCCAGTCCGGGGCGCCGGCGCCGGTCGGGTCGTCCGCCCACAGGTATCCCCACGGGCCCCGGCGTACGAGCGCCGTCCGCAACCCGGCCGCCTTGGCCGGAACGATGTCGTTGGCCGGGTGGTCCCCCACGTACACGATTTCGTGCGGGGCGCCGGGAGCCCATTCGGCCAGCCGGGCGAAGAAGGCGGGATCCGGTTTGGCCGCGCCCCACTCCTGCGAGGTGACGATCGCGTCGGCGGGGAGGTCCAGCGCCCGGAGGCATTCGCCCGCACGGGCGGTCTGGTTCCCCGCGATGCCGATCCACAATCCCCGTCCGCGGAGCTCGGCCAGCGCCGGACGGACGTCGCCGTACAGGTCGTCCTCCGTGATCCGCTCCCCGCGTCCCGCGTCCTCACGGGCACGGCGTTCGGCCGGCAGGTCGAGGCCCGGCCGGATGAGGCGGAGCGCCTCGGCGTTGTCGCGCCCCTGCGCGGTGACGGCGCCGACCAGTGCCGACATGGTGTGCGCGGGGACGCCGAGCCAGTCGGCCCACGCCCGCCACTCTCGCGTGTCGTCCACCAGGGTTTCGCCGACGTCGAACACCACAGAGATCACCATCCCAGCGTACGAGCAGGGCGCGTCTCGCTCGTCCGGTCGCGCGGGGCGGGGTGTGCGGGCGGGGCGGCGGCCGGGTTCGGTCAGTGGGGGTGGGCGGGGCGACTGTGCCAGCATATGGTGGCGGGGTAGCCGTGCCGAGGGGTGGTCGCGTGGTCCGAGAACGGAATCGACTCCGTTGCCGAACGGTCAGGGCCGCGGTCGCCGCGGCCGCTTCGCTCGCCTGCGCCGCCGCGCTCGCGACCGCCGCGGACGCCGCGCCGGGCGAGGCCGCGCCCGTCCGGGCCACCCCGCCGGACGGGCCGTCCCGCGGCGTCACGCTCGTGACCGGCGACCGGGTGGCCGTCACCCCGCGGGACGGACGGACGCCGCGCGTCGACGTCGAACCCGGTCCGGGACGCGACGGTGTCGGGTTCTCCGTGCACGTGACGGAGCACGAGATCACCGTGACGCCGATGGACGCCGTGCCGCTGCTCGCGAAGGGACGGCTCGACCGGCGGCTGTTCGAGGTCCATCGGCTGCTGGCGTCCGGATACGGGGACGAACGGGACGACCTGCCGCTGATCGCGTCGCGTCCGGTCGCCTCCCTGAAGGCCGGACGGACGATCGCCGCCGGTGGGCTCACGGCGGTGCGGGCGGACAAGGACGGGCTGTCGAAGGCGTGGCGCGAGTTCGTCGGCGAACCTTCCGCGCGGCTGTGGCTGGACGGGAAGGTGAAGGCGAGCCTGGACGGCAGCGTCCCGCAGATCGGCGCGCCGGCCGCGTGGGAGAAGGGGCTCACGGGCGAGGGCGTCACGGTGGCCGTCCTCGACACGGGCGTCGACGCGGAGCACCCCGACCTGGACGTGGCGGAGGCGGCGAACTTCACGCCGGGCGCGTCGGCCGATGACGCGCACGGGCACGGGACGCACGTCGCGTCCGTCGTCGCGGGGTCGGGCGAGGCGTCGGGCGGCAAGTACCGGGGGGTCGCGCCGGACGCGCGGATCATCAGCGGCAAGGTGCTGGACGACACCGGGCAGGGCCAGGAGTCGTGGCTGATCGCCGGGATGACGTGGGCGGCGAAGGAGGCGAAGGCCGACGTCGTGAACCTGAGCGCGAGCTGCTTCTGCGACTCGCCGGAGGTCGATCCCGTGGAGCGGGCCGTCAACGAACTGTCGGCGGAGACGGGTGCGCTGTTCGTCGCACCGGCCGGTGATCTGTCGTGGCCGATCCCCGGGTTCGTCGCGCTCCCGGCGGCGGCGGAGTCGGCGCTCGCGGTGAGCGGCGTCGACCGGGAGGACCGGCCCGCGTCGATGGTGCAGGGCCCCCGGACGTGGGACTACCTGGTGAAGCCCGAGCTCCTGGCGCCCGGCGTGGGGATCGTCGCGGCGCGGGCGGGCGGCACGTCGGTGGGGGCGCCGGTGGACGGCTCGTACACCCGGCTGTCGGGGACGTCGGTCGCGACGCCGCACGTGACGGGCGCGGCGGCGCTCGTCGCGCAGCGGCATCCGGGGTGGGACGGCGAGCGGATCAAGTCGATGCTGATGGGCTCGGCGAAGCGGCTGCCGGTGGCGGCGGCGTCGCAGGGGGCCGGACGGGTCGACGCGGGCGCGGCCGTCGCGCGGAGCGTCGCGGCGTCGCCGCCGAGCCTGCACGCGGACGTGAAGTGGCCCGACTCCGGGACGTCCGAGGTCACGCGGACGGTGACGTACGCGAACTCGTCCGACGTGCCGGTCGAGCTGGAACTCGGCATCGACCTGGAGGGGCCGGACGGGGCGCGGCTCCCGGACGGGGCCGTGTCGCTGGACGCGCGGCGGGTGACGGTGCCCGCGAACGGCGAGGCGACCGTGGTCGTCGCGTTCCGGGGCCTCGACGACGTCACGGCGGGCGTCTACCAGGGCACGCTGACCGCCACCGGGACGGACGGCGCCGTGGTGACGCCGGTCGCCGCGTTCATGGAGCCGCCGACGAGCGTCGTCACGATCACGGGGACCGATCGTGACGGCGAGCCGGTCCCGTACTTCTGGGCGACCCTGACGAACCTGGAGACGGGCCGGTACTACGACGCCCGGCCGAACGGCGACGGCACGGCCACGGCGCGGGTGCCCGTGGGGACGTACGACGTCGCGGGGCAGTTCGCGACCGGTTCGTCCTGGACGAGCGGGTTCCGGAAGGTCTACGCGCTGAAGGCGGGGGCCAACGCCGTCCCGATGGACGCGCGGCGGACCACGCCCGTCGAGTTCACCAACGACACGCCGGGCGCGGAACTGACGGGCGCGACCGTGACGCTGAACCGGGTCGCCGGGCCCGGCTACGCGATCATGTACCTGTACGGGGACGCGCGGCGGCGGGTCTCGGTGCAGACGGGCGCGGACGAGCGGCTCGGGTACACGGCGCTGTCGACGTGGCAGAAGGCGGGCGCCGAGACCGGCCCGTACGTCTTCCACGACTTCCGCGACGCGGGCGGGGGCATTCCGGACGATCCATCGCTGCACACGCGCCGCGCGGACATGGCACGGATACGGACGTCGATCCGCGCTCTGGACGACGCCGCGAGCGGGTCGCTGCGCACGTCCGCCATCGGCACCGTGGAGACCGGGAGCCTCGGGACGAACGTGCCGCGGCCCGTGCCGGGCGACTTCACCCTGTACCTGCGGGCCGGTGGGGCCGTGCGCTGGGCCCAGGACCTGCGCATGTACGACGGCGCGGGCGGCGAGGTCGCGCGGATCTTCCGGGACGCGCGGTCGTACCGGGCCGGCCCCCACGTGGACGCGTGGAACGCGGCCGTCATCGGCCCCGCGCTCGACGACTGGGGCAACGAGCGGGACGGCAACGCGCTGGCGGTGGCGCCGGGCTGTTCGACGACGGGGGCGCTCGACTACTGCGGTCGCGGTTTCACGGGCACGGGCACGTTCTCGCTGAGCCGGGACGGCACGGTGCTGGCGGAGAAGGCGGTGACGCGAGGCGGCACACCCGACATCGAGGTGACGGTCCCGGCGGAGGAGGCCGCGTACACGATGCGGCACACGATCGCGCGGCCCGGCCGGCCGGTCTCGACCGAGCAGGAGACCGTCTGGACGTTCCGGTCGGCCGAGACCGGGGAGGCGGAGCAACTGCCGCTGCTGGTCGCGCGGTTCCTGCCCGCCGGGCTGGACGAGCGCAACCGGGCGCCCGGCGACCGGGCGACGCTCGTCCCGTACTGGGTCGAGCGCAACCCGGGCGCCGCGGCGGTACCGGTCGCGTCGATCAAGGTGGAGGCGTCGTTCGACGACGGCGCGACCTGGCGGGAGCTGCGGCCCGCCGGGGGCGCCGCGCTCGGCGTCGTCCGGATCGACCCGCCGGGCGGCGCCGAGTTCGTCTCGCTGCGGGCGACGGTGAAGGACCGCGACGGCAACGCGGTGACGCAGACGGTCGTCCGCGCCTACGGCCTGTCGTGAGGGGCACCGGCCGGTGGCCGCGCGGTCACCGGTCGGCGGCGAACGTCCGGTAGACGTCGAACGCGGGCTTCGGGGTGTAGTCGTCGTGGAGGAGCCCGAACCGGTGGAACAGCCCGTCGCGGGACGAGTCGGCGTCGCGGAGCGCGAAGTGCAGGTAGGCGCCGATCCCCGCGGGCGAACGGACGACCGCGTCCAGGACGGCCTCGAGGACCTCGGCCTGGCGTTCGGGGGTGCGGTCGGGGCCGGTCGGCCACCCGTTCTCGGTGATGTGCAGCGGCACGGTCGCCGGGATCCCGGCCGCCGTCATCGACTCGCGGTGCATCGCCAGGAGCCCGGTGGCGGCGGCTCCCGGGTCGGGCGCGGGCATGAACACGTCGGGGAAGAAGTCGAGGCCGACGTAGCCGAGCGCGTCCACGAAGGGGCCGCCGCCGAGGTCGGTCAGCTCGGTGAGGAAGCCGGCGGACGGGCCGAACAGCGGCGTCGTGTTGAAGCCGACGCGCAGGCCGTGCAGGCCGAGCCGGTCGGCCTCCGCGCGGGCGGCGACGACGCCCTCGACCAGGGCGCGGCGGACGCCGGGGTAGTGGCCGTCGAGCGTGGCGATACCGGCGACGTTGGGCTCCTCGGTGATCTGCAACGTCGCGGTCAGCGGGCCGTGGCGGCGCACGACCTCGCGGACGAACTCCAGGTAGCCGGGCACGTCGCCGGATTCCGACTGGTACTGGACGACGAGGTCGAGGCGGCGTCCCTCGCCCGCGTACCGCTCGACGTCCTGCGGGGTCTCCGTGCGGGGGCGTCCCGGGTCGGTGAAGGCCCGGTAGCCCCGCACCAGGAACGGCCCGTTTCCCTGCAGCGTCCGCAGGGCCGCGAGGATCTCCGCGGGGTCGTCGGCGGGTCCGGTGGCGAGGCCGCCCTCGTCGTCGCCGGTGACCCCGCCCGGGTAGATGCCGAACTCCATCAGTCCTCCTCGACGTCGGGCCAGGCGAGCGTGCCGTCGGCGATCTCCGCGAGGACCCGCTCGACCCACGCCAGCTCGGCCTGGACGAGCGCTCGCGCGTACTCGGCCTCGATGACGTACAGGCGCGGGACGTCCGCTTCGGCGAGCCCGGTGTCGAGCCGGGCGAGGTCGTCGCGGAGCCGTCCGGCCCGTTCGGTGAGGGCGTCCGCCGCCCCCTCGGGCCCCAGCGCCCCGAGGTAGGCGACGGCCGTGAGGAACACCGGGTACTCCCGCCGCGGCACCCGGACCAGCTCGTCGAGCCGCCGGGTGAAGGCGTCGCGCCCGTCGCCGGTCAGCTCGTAGACGGTCCGGGCGGGGCGGCCCCCGTCCTGGACGGTCTCGCGGGCACGGGCCCAGCCCTGCCGTTCGAGCGCCGCGACGACGTCGTACAGCGACCCCCGGTTCGTCCGGACGTTCGTGCCGCGCTCGCGCAGCACGACGCCCATCTCGTACGGGTGCATCGGCCGTTCCAGCAGCAGGCCCAGCACCGCGAGGGCCAGCGGGTTGTCCACACTTCGCGCCATAGTCGCCCCCTGATATCAGAAACCGACTATAGCGCGATGCGTCCGCGCGCGGCACCGGCCTGGGCGCTACCGGGGGTCGGGAATGAGCCGGAACGCGATGAACGCCGGGAAGGTGTTCAGGTACGCGTGGTCGTCCGGGTGGGTGGCGGCCATCTCGGGGGCGGGCCGCGGTTCGAGCAGTTCCTCGATGAGGAAGCCGGCCCGCCGGAACACCGCGTTGAGGTCGGTGAGCGGGCGCCGCCACGCGCGGATCGGCCAGTCGTGATCCTCGCTGAGCGACTCCTCGACCACCTCGACGTCGAAGTAGGACCCGCCGAGCCGCTGCCACGACTTCGCCGGGTGCTCGGTGGACAGGACGACCGCGCCGGCGGGCGTCAGCACGCGGCGGAACTCGCGGAGCAGCGCGACCGGATCGTCCAGGTAGTGGACGGCGAGGGCGAGGACGACGAGGTCCACCGAGCCGTCCGGCACCCAGGTCAGCGGCTCGGCGAGGTCGTGGACGCGCAGGTCGGCGCGGCCGCCCGTCCGCTCCCGGGCCAGCTCGACGAACGTGGGGCTCGCGTCGCAGCCGAGGACCCGCGCGCCCCGCTCCAGCAGTTCGGCCGCGTACAGGCCGGGGCCGCACGCCGCGTCGAACACCGTCGCGCCCGCCACGTCGCCCGCGAGGCCGAGCACGGCCGGACGGTCGTAGAGGGCGTTGTATGCGCTGGACTCGGCGTGGGCGGCGTATTCACGGGCGAAGCGTTCGTACATGCCCCGATCATCCCAGCCGGGACCGCCCGGACGGTTCGTGCAGGTGCCCGCGGTACTCCCGGCCCTTGACCCGCAGGTCGACGCGGCGGAAGTCGGCCTCGCGCAGCGCGCACAGGCCGCTGCCGACGACCTCCCGGTAGATCCGGTCGGACACGACGAGCGCCAGGTCGCGGTCGGGCCGCTCGGCGAGCCGGCGGCGCACCGGCTCCGCGTCCAGCAGCCGCGCGACCAGCACCGGGGCGTCCCCGGCCGGGCCGAACGGCGACACCGGGCTCGTCACGACGAAGCCGTAGTGGACGGCGAGGCGGAGCCGCAGGCGGGGCCCGGGACGGCCGGCGCGCGCGAGCCGCGCCAGTTCGCGCTCGATGTTCGCGGGGAGCCGGCCGACGATCCGGGCGTAGTCGATGCCCTCGGGCAGGACGACCAGGGCGCCGTCGCCGCCCGGTTGCAGCCGCCAGCGGCGCGGGTCGACACCGGTGGCGAGGGCCGCGCGGCCCAGCACCCGCGCGAGGTCCCGCTGGGCGTCGTCCTGCATTTTCGCAATGCGTCCGCCGAAGTTCTCGATGTCGACGCCGAACACGAGCCGCGGCTGCATGGAACGGACGGACGTGTCACCGGCGGCGAACTTCGACGGGTTGAGGAATCGGAAGGGATTTCCGGACGGTGACGGCACTGCAAAGATCCGCATGGTGTCCTCTTCTGTTCGGGCCCCGCTTCCCGAACGTAGGATGACATGCGGATCCGCCCTTTACCAGGCGCCTTTCGGGCCGCCGGGAGCAGAGTGGCAGGTGGCATCGAGCCATCCGGCGCGACGACACGGAGCACAAGTGAATATGGCCGCTGGGTCATCCGGAAAAATGACTGGTCTCCGCGATGACACCATTGGGCATATTCCAGTTCGCCACATGGCACGGCGACAGTTGTCCGGAACGGCGGCCGAGAAATTTTCGACCGCGCCCCCGGGTATGCGGGGCCGGGGGCAGTGCGGTGAATGCCGGGAACCGGTACAACAGGGTGAAACCGCCAGCGCTCCCGGCGGGTCAGATCTCCTGACACGTACAGGCGACGGCCGGAGGGAGAAGATCCGTGAGCAGTGGCGACGACCCCGCCGGCCGGGCGGACACGGGCAAGGACCGGCCGGGCGCGCCCGGCCCGTACGCCGACCTGGCGCGGGCGCCCCGGCCGCAGGCGAACCGGACGCGCGCGGGCCGGACGCGCGCGGACCGGGCCGGCCGTCCCGCGTCCGGGGGCGAACCCGCGGGGCCCGCGTGGCTCGTCGTGCCGCTCCGCGCGATCGCCTTCGTGATCGTCCTGCCGTTCCGGCTGCTGTACGACCTGATCCGGGTGGTCGGCAGGGGTCTCGGGCGGGTGTTCGGCGGTATCTGGAACGCCCTGTACAGGTGGATTCTCGCGCCCGTGGGCCGCGCCATCGGTGTGACGCTGTACTACCTGCTCGTCGTCCCGGCGCGGTGGGTCCACCGGGTCCTGCTGACCCCGCTCGGGCACGGTATCGCCGCGGCCCTCCGGTGGATCGGGTGGCTGCTCGGCCTCGTGCTGCTGACGCCGCTGCTGTGGCTGCTGAACGTGCTGATCGCGATCCCGGCCGTCTTCCTGTGGAAGTACGTCCTTTACCCGCCGCTCTTGTGGATCGGGAAGATGTTCAAGGCCGTGGGGCGCGGGCTGGCCTGGGCGTGGAACGTCCTGATCGTGACGCCGTGGGGGTACGCCGCCCGGTTCCTCAAGTGGCTGTGGCGGGTGTTCGTCGCGACGCCGTCCAGGTGGCTGTGGACGAACGTGCTGAGCCCCGTCGGGCGCGGCATCGGCGCCGTCGGGAACGTGGTCGTCGGCGTCCCCTACCGGGCCGTCCGGCAGGCGCTCCGCGACGTGCGGCTGACGCTCCGGCGCATGTTCCGCGGCGCGTGAGCCCGCCGCGTGAGCCCGCCGCGTGAGCCCGCTGTGTGAGCCCGCCGTGTGCGGGCCGCGCATGGGAAGCGCGCCGGTTCCCGGGGGAACCGGCGCGCATCATGCTACTTCTCGTTCTCCGCGGCGGGCCGCTCGTTGCGTTCCCGCATCTTCTCGAGCAGTTCGCGCTTCGCCGCGGCGGCGTCGTTCCGGTCGCCGGACGTCCGCGCCGTCTCGCCGCGCAGCCGGCGCCGCGAGACGTTGTTGCGCTGGCCGCCGACGCCCAGCAGTCCGTTCCGGCCCTTCTTGGCCATGGTCACTCCCGTGCATCTCGTGCCTGAATGGTCCGCACGTCCGGCTGCGGGAGCACGGCGGATCTCAGCCGCCGATCGCTTCCCGGCCGGACTGGTCGGCGGGGCGGGGGCGGTACGCCCGGATCGGAAGCGGCCACCATCCGGTGGCCAGGGCATTGATCAGCATGCGGTCAGCCTACGCGGCAGGGCACCGGGCCGTCGAAAGGTTTTTCCTGGGATACTGGCGGCGATGTACCGACTCCTGTTCGCACTGGTCGTCGCCCGGGTCCCGGCCGAGACCGTGCACCACCTGACGATGCGGGCGCTGCGGGCGATCCAGACCGTGCCGGGACTCGCGCCCCTGCTGCGCCGCCTGCTGGCCCCCCGCGACCCGGCCCTGGCCGTCCGCGCGTTCGGGCTCGACTTCCCGAGCCCGCTGGGCCTCGCCGCCGGGTTCGACAAGGACGCCGTCGCCTACGAGGCCCTCGGCGCGTTCGGGTTCGGGCACGTCGAGATCGGCACGGTGACCGGGCGCCCGCAGCCGGGCAACCCGCGGCCCCGGCTGTTCCGGCTGCCCCTCGACCGGGCCGTCGTCAACCGGATGGGGTTCAACAACGCGGGCTCCGAGGCGGCCGCCGAGCGCCTCCGCGGGCGCGGCGGCGCCACGATCGTCGGGGTCAACATCGGCAAGACGAAGGCCGTGCCGGAGGCCGAGGCCGTCACCGACTACGTCGCGAGCGCCCGGCGGCTCGCGCCGTTCGCCGACTACCTCGTCGTCAACGTCAGCTCCCCGAACACCCCCGGACTGCGGAACCTGCAGGCCGTCGAGCACCTGCGGCCGCTCCTCGGCGCGGTCCGCGAGGCCGCCGACCACGCCGCGGGCCGGCACGTCCCGCTGCTCGTCAAGATCGCCCCGGATCTCGCCGACGCCGACGTCGACGCCGTCGCCGACCTCGCCGTCGACCTCGGCCTGGACGGCGTCATCGCCACCAACACCACCATCGGCCGCGACGGCCTGCGCAGCGCCCCCGAGCTGGCCGCCGAGACCGGCGGGCTGTCCGGCGCCCCGCTGAAGGACCGCTCGGTCGAGGTGCTGCGCCGCCTGCGCGCCCGCGCCGGCGACCGGCTCGTCCTCGTCTCCGTCGGCGGCGTCGAGACCGCCGACGACGTGTGGGAGCGTGTGCGCGCGGGCGCCACGCTCGTCCAGGGGTACACGGGGATGATCTACGGCGGGCCGCTGTGGGCGCGCCGCGTCCAGCTCGACCTGGCCCGCCGCCTGCGCGGCAGCGCCTTCGCGACCATCGAGGACGCCCGCGGCTGAGCCCGCGCGGGTCAGCGGAAGAAGCCGTCCGCGATCAGCTCCGGGAGGACGGCGTCCGCGTGCGCGCGCACGCTGTCGGCGTCCATCCCGGTGAGGCGCGCGATGGCGTCGAGGAGCGGCTCCAGGGGCAGCGAGCCGTCGCAGACCCCGGCGAGGCCCGCCTCGACCGTCCCGACGCCCGCCGCCCGGCGGAGCCGCCCGGTCTGCCGGAGGACGATCCGTTCCGGGTCTTCGGCGCCGGGCGGGCCGATCTGCTCCTGCACCAGCCCGGGCGCCGCGCGCAACGTTCGTCCACAGGCTGTGGAGAACTCGGCGCCCGCACGGAACCCGTCGAGGACGTCCGCCACGTAGGCGCCCACGGGTTCCTCGACCGCGTGCCGCAGCTCCTCGACCCGGACCGGGCCGTCGCCCCGCCGCAGCGTGATCCACCCGAACCCGACGCCCGTCACCCGGTGCCGCTCGAAGTGCCCGAGCCACGCCTCGTACCGCGCGCGGTACTCGGGCGTCCCCGCCTCGCACGAGTCCCGCAGCCACAGCTCCGCGTACTCCGCCGGATCCTGCACGTCCCGCTGCACGATCCACGCCTCGCACCCCGACGCCTCCGCCCAGCCGCCGACGCGCTCGTCCCACGGCACCCCGTCCACGTGCAGCCAGTTGGCCAGGAGCTGGCAGTATCCCCCGTCGTTCAACATCCCGGCGGACTCCGTGACGAGCCGCCTGCAGAAGTCGTCACCCGGCATTCCGGACTCGCGGTAGGTGAACGTCCGGTCGCCGGGCGGCGCGACCACGAACGGCGGGTTCGAGACGATCAGGTCGAACCGCCGCCCCCGGACGGGCTCGAACAACGGCCCGTCCAGCACCTCGACGTCGTCCGTTCCGGACAGCGCGAAGCTCATCCGCGCCAGTTCGAGCGCCCGCGCGTTGACGTCCGTCGCGGTGATCCGGCGCGCCTGCCCGCGCGCCGCCAGGTGCACCGCCTGGACGCCGCATCCCGTGCCGAGATCGAGGACGTTGTCCACAGGCCTGTGGACGACCAGCCGCGCGAGGCTCGCCGACGCCCCGCCCGCGCCCACGACGTGATCGGGCGCCGGGACCCCGTCGCCCGGCCGCACCTTCCGGTCCGACACGACGTACCCGGCGTGCCCGTCCCCGCCGACGTCCTCCAGCGGCTCGACATGGAACAGGCCCCGGACCTCGCCGCCCGACTCCTCCGCGAGCCCCGCCCGGACGAGCTCGCCCGTCGTCCCGTCCGCGGGCACGGGCACCTGGAGCCAGAACAGCCGGGTCAGGGTCTCCAGCGCCGAACCGCCCCCGGTCGCCCGCAGCGCGGGCACGATCTCGTCCCGCGCCAGCGCCCCGCCCGCCACCGGCCCCAGCAGCGCGCGCACACCGGCGACGGTGTACCCGGCCTCCAGCAGGACGTCACGGACACGGTTCAGCGGCACACGAAGATCGGACATCCCCCCATCCTGCCCGTCCGTCCCCGCCCGCACCGCCGAACACCCCGCGCGATCGACGACGGGCGCGGGGCGTCACGCGAGGTCCGGCCGTGCCGCCGTCCCGATCGGCGCGCGCGGGGAGCGCGGCGCGCGCGGGGAGCGCACGGCGGGCCGGGGTCAGGGGGTGTCGGGGCTCCAGGAGGCGACGAGGCGCAGGAGCCCCGGGAAGCGCTCGTCGAGGTCGGCGATGCGGACCTCGCTGCGGCGTTCGAGGCCGTACTGGCGCTGCCGGAGGACGCCGGCCTCGCGGAGCGCCTTGAAATGGTGCGTGAGGGACGACTTCGGGCGGTCGATGCCGAACCAGCCGCAGGGGTGGTCGAACTCCTCGCGGTCGAGGAGGAGCTTGCGGACGATCCCGAGGCGCAGCGGGTCGCTCAGGGCGCCGAGGACGACGGGGAGGCTCAGGTCCGCCACGTCGGGCTCGGGGAGCGGGGACGGCAGGCCGGCGGGTTCCGGCAGCACCTTGATGTCGGGCATGGGCGGCCTCCTCACCTTCAGTACGAGTTCGATCGTACTGGATGCTAAGTTCGATTCGATTCGTACAAGTACGAGCAAAGTCGAACTTAGGAGGTCCCGTGCGGGGATCGATGCGGTGGGTGTGGCTCGCGGCGTGGCCGGTCACGGCCGTGTTCGTGCTGTCGAACGCGGCGACGCCGCTGTACGTGCTGTGGCAGCGGGAACTCGGGTTCTCGGACGGCACGCTCACGGTCGTCTTCGCGTGCTACATCGCGGGGCTGATCGCCTCGCTGCTGGTCTCCGGCGTGCTGTCCGACCGGTTCGGCCGCAGGCCGGTGCTGCTGCCCGCGCTCGGGCTCGCCCTCGTCGCGTGCGCGGTGTTCGCCGCGGCCCCGTCCGTCGCCGCGCTGATGCTCGCGCGGCTGCTCACCGGCATCGCGGTCGGCGCGGTCGTGTCGGCCGGCATGGCGGCCGTGACGGACGTCGCGGGCCCGCGGCGCGCGCGCCTGGCCGCGCTCCTGGCGTCCACGGCGATGGTGCTCGGCGCGGGGCTCGGGCCCCTGCTGGCCGGGGTGCTCTCGGAGACGCTGCCCGCGCCCACGCGGACCGTGTTCGCCGTCGAGGCCGTCCTGCTCGCCGCCGCCGTCGCCGTGGTGGCGCGGATGCCGGCGGGACGGCCCGCGGCGCCGGACGCGCGCGGGTTCGTCCGGGTGCCCCGGGTGCCGCGCGGGGACGGCCGGCGCCTGGCGCTCGGCGTCGCGGTGTTCGCTCCCGGCATCACCGCGACGTCCTTCATGCTCTCGCTCGGCCCGTCCCTGCTGCACAGCGGGAACCGGGCGGTCGCGGGCGGAACGGCGTTCGCGATGTTCGGCGCCGCGACCGGGGTGCAGTTCGCGGCCCGCGCCCTGCCCCGGCGGACGATCCTGGCGGCCGGCGCGGCGGCCACCGCGATCGCGATGGCGTCGCTGGTGGCCGCCGTGTGGACGGGCCGGACCGGGGTGCTGCTCGCCGCGGCCGTCCTCGCCGGTGCCGGGCAGGGGCTCGGGCAGTTCGCCGGGCTGTCGCTGCTGAACGCGTCCGTGCCGCCGGGACGGCTCGCGGAGGCGAACGCCGCGTTCAACCTCGGCGGCTACGTGCCCGCGGGCCTGCTGCCGGTCGCCGCGGGCCACCTGGGCGACGCGGTCGGTCTGACGGGCGCCGCCACGGTGTTCGGCGCCGTGCTCGGCGCGTGCGCGATCGGCGGCGGCGCGTTCGTCCTCGCTCAGGCGAAGTAGTTCTCGAAGCCCTGCGCGAGGGAGTCGGCGATGCGCTCGCGGAACCGCGGGTCGGTCATCTTGGCCGCCTCGCCCGCGTTGCGCATGTTGCCGCACTCGATGAAGACCTTCGGGACGGTCGACAGGTTCAGCCCGCCGAGGTCGTCGCGGTAGTCCATCCCCTTGTCGCCCAGGTAGTTCGAGTAGGGGACGCCGGTGCCGTCCTTGAAGGCGTCGCGGAGGGCGAGGCCCAGCTCGCGCGACTTCGGCACCGTCTCGGCGTTCCGGCCGATCGACTCGGGCGCGATGATGTGGAAGCCGTGCCCGGACGCCGACGTGCCGTCCGCGTGGACCGAAAGGGCCGCGTCCGCCCTCAGCTTGTTGGCGATCTCGGCGCGCTCGGTGATGCACGGGCCGACGCCGTCGTCGCTGTCGCGGGTCAGCGTCACCTCGGCGCCCTCCGCCTCGAGCGCCTTCTCGAGCCGCTTGGAGACGTCCCAGGCGAACGCGTGCTCGGCGTAGCCGCCGTCCGTGCTGGTGCCGGTGGTGTCGCAGGCCTTGCTGCCGTTGCCGATCTCGACCTGCTTGTTGATCTCCTCCGGGTGGTCTGCGTTGCCGCCGTTGTGCCCGGGGTCGATGACGATGACCTTGCCGTCCAGGGGGGACGCGCCCGGCGCCGCGGAACGCTGCTGTTCGGCGCCCGCCGGGGACGTGGCGCCGGCGGTCGGAGGCTGCGCCGCGTCACCGGACCCGCCGCCGGTGCCGCAGGCGACGAGGGCGCCGAGGCTCAGCGCGAGACCGGCGACCGCGGGGCCGCCTCGTTTGATGCGCACAGGCCGATTCCTCCGTGATGGGTTCGTTATCGCCGATGCCAGTCTGCACCCGGCATCGAGTTCGTCAAACGAAAGTCACGCGGAACGGCATTCCCGATCAGCGAAGAGGATCTTCCCGGCCGAGCAGGGCGGCGAGCGCCCGCGCCTCCTCCGCGTCCAGGCCGAGCACGACGCGGGGGCGCCCCCACGGATGGTCGATGGAGTGCGCCACGTAACTCGCGACGGACTCCGACACCTGCTCGGCGAGGCCGCGCGCGTGCCTCCACCGCGACCAGGCCCGTTCCAGCTCGCTCGCGGCGCGCTGCGCGCACGACACCAGCTCCGGATCACGCACGGCCGAACCCCCCATCGTCCATGACGCACCTCCCGTGCCCGCTCGCGCGGGTCCGGGCCGGACGGCCGCGCCGGCGCCCGGCCGGGGGCCGTCCGGCCCGCTGTCCCCTGCCCACCGAACGGTGAGTCCATTAAGCCCCCGGCGACCGTCCGCGGTCCGGGAAATGCACCGGCCTTGGCCCGCCCCTTACCCGATGCGCACCTGTTCGGGATGCGGAGCGGGCGGCCCGGGCCGTGCGCCGCTGCGATCGGGGGGCTGATCACGCGGCGATCCCTCGGACGGGCCGGAGCGATGCGGCGATCCCACGCGCGCTCGTCGCGGGGGGAAAGGCCCCCCGGGGCCTGACGACGAGGGCGGCGGATCACGCGGGGGCGGGGCCTGTCGTGGAGCGGACGACCAGGTGGGGAACGACGAGGTTCTGGCGGGGGGCGCGGGAGGGGTCGCCGATGCGGGCGGCGAGCATCTCGGCCGCGAGGCGGCCCATGTCGCGGCGCGGCTGGTCGACGCTCGTGAGGGAGATGTGGCGGATGGCCGCGAGGTGGGTGTTGTCGTAGCCGATGACCGACAGGTCGGCGGGGACCCGCAGGTCGAACTCCACCGCGGCGGAGAGCGCGCCGGTCGCGACCAGGTCGTTCGGGGCGAAGATCGCGGTGGGCCGGTCGGCGCGGCGGAGCAGGCCGCGGGCCGCGCGGTAGCCGCCCTCCTCGGTGAAGTCGCCGGGCTGGACGGCGATCTCCCGTTCGAGCCCGTGCCGCCGCATCGCCTTCTCGTAGCCGATGCGCCGGTACCGGGCGGCGGTGGAGCGGGTGCCCTCGATGTGGGCGATGCGGCGGTGGCCGAGCGAGACGAGGTGGTCGACGGCGAGGCTGGCGCCCAGCTCGTCGTCGTCGACGACGATGTCGACGCCCTTGACGTCCCGTTCGCCGACCACGACGACGGGGACGCTCGCCGCCGCGTCCTTCAGCGACTCGGGGACGACGCTGAGCAGCACGAGGCCGTCCACCCGCATCTCCAGGAACGCCTCGACCGCCTCCGCCTCGAACATCGGGTCCCAGCGGCCGCTGCCGACGAGCATGCGGAGCCCGGCGCCGTGCAGGCTCTCCTGCAGGCCGTCGAGGAACTCCGCGAAGAACGGGTTGTGCAGGTCGGCGACGATCGCGCCGATGAGCCGCGTGCGGCCCTCGACGAGGCTGCGGGCCACGGCGTTCGGCCGGTACCCGAGTTCCCGCGCGGCCTGCAGGACGGCCTGCCTGCGGCGCTCGCTGACGTGCGGGGAGCCGCGCATCACCAGGGAGACGAGGGACTTGGAGACCCCGGCCCGCTCGGCGACGTTGCGGATCGTCGGCTTCGGCGCGGGCACGGGCCTCCCCTCGTCGGGGGCGGCCGAGGAGGGGCGGCGCGGCCTCGGCACCACGACGTCCTCCTGCGTCTTGTGCGGGGGGTCAACTTCACCAGACATGGCACTCCGTCCAGGGGGGCCTGCGGGACCTGCCGTCACGGCGCGCCTGGGGCCGCGGCGCGCCGCCTCCGCGCGGGAGGAGATGCCATGATGCCTCGGCTTCCCCACAAATCGTCGCAACAGGGAGTAACGGTCAGCCGCCAATGCGGGTTCGGGTCTGTGGTGTCCCGGATCACACGACGGTCCGGAGCGGGTCACGGGAGGGTGACGGGACGCGCCGCGGCCGGGTCGGCGCCGCATGCCCCGGCCGGGGGCTCGGATACGCTTCCCAGGTGGCAGAACGTGCGGTGACCGGTGACAGGGCGCGGAGCCGGCAGCGCGGCGGGCAGGGACGTCGCAGGCTCAGCGTGGACGAACGACGGGAAGAACTGATCGAGGCGGCCCTGCAGTTGTTCAGCACGCGGTCGCCGGAGGACGTCTCCATCGACGACGTCGCGGCGGCGGCGGGGGCGTCCCGGGCGCTCGTCTACCACTACTTCGGCGGCAAGTACGAGCTGTACATCGCGGCGCTCGGCAACGCGGCGAACAAGCTGTCGGTGCTGCTGGAGCCGCCGACCGAGGGCAAGCCGCTGGAGCGGCTCGGCATCTCGCTGGAGCGTTACTTCGACTTCGTGGAGAGCCACGCGGCGGGCTACACGGCCCTGCTGCGCGGCGGCCCGGCCGACCGGTCGGGCGAGGCCGGGGAGATCGTGGACGGCGTCCGCCAGCTGCTGCTGAGCCGGATCCTGCACTCGCTGGACGTGGACGTCCCGCAGCCGACGCTGCGGATCACGCTGCGCGCGTGGATGGCGGCCGTCGAGACCGCGGGCCTCGACTGGCTCGAGAACCGCGACGTCGGCCGGGCCGACCTCGAACGGCTCCTCGTGGACCACCTGGTCGTGATGCTGCACGTCGCGGGACGGCACGACCCCGGCACCGGGGCCCTGTTCGACCGCCTCGCGAACGAGGAGCTCACCACGGGACGGGCGTCCGGCTGAGCCCCCGCCGGACCGATTGGTCCATCCGGGGCGGGTGTGACGGCTGCGACTCTGGTGACCACTATCGGCCACCGCCTTGCCGCGCGCCCGGCTGGGGCCCGGCGCGCGTCCGGGGCGTGCCGGAGTCCCGCCCGCCGAGTCGCGGGCGGGACGTCCGATCGAACCGTGAGCGGGCCGGGACCGCGATTCTCGGATGACCGTGGTCCCGGGCCGTTCGCAGCCCCCCTGTGGTGCGTCCGGCGTGCCGGTGCGGGGCGCGCCGGCCGGAGCGGTTACTCCGAGCGCTGCTGCGGGATTCCCGCGAGCAGCGCCCGCACCTCCGCTTCGCGGTAGCGCCGGTGCCCCCCCAGCGTCCGGATGGACGTGAGCTTGCCCGCCTTCGCCCAGCGCGTGACGGTCTTGGGGTCGACGCGGAACATCGTCGCCACCTCCGCCGGCGTCAGCAGGGGCTCGGCCTCTGGCGTACGTGCTGACATGTTTGCGGCCTCTCCTCCGTGGACCGATGACAGCGATCCTGCGAATGATCCTCGCGCGGTCACTGATGTCCCCTATGGCCCGAAAGAGCCACTATGACATCACAACGTGTAACCTTGCCACCACTGAGCGCAACAAGCAAGTTCCTGGCGTACGTTGCGGGCAAACATCCCCTCGAACGCCGCGAGCTGCGCATCGGCGATGAACAACGGGTCACGCTGCGTGATTCTAGCGACACGTATAGTCGTATCGCGCGCGGATTCGGGAATTTTGTTCAGTACGTCCATGGGACCGGCATCCCCGGCCGCGCTCAGTTGGCGGATTCGAGGGCCCGGACGGGCCGCCAGCGGGCCAGCAGCCGCTTGTACATCGCGACGGTCAGCTCGACCTCGCCGCGCTGCATGCCGGTCAGCGCCACCGTCATCTCCGCGACCGACTCGTCCGCCCGCAGGGCCGCGTCGTCCAGGAGATGGACGAGCCCGCCGTAGTCGAGCTCGACGAGGGCGCGGGGATGGAACTCCCCGAGCCACCGCGAGAGCGTCTCCAGGCGCCCCGCGGAGAGCAGGTACACGTCCCCCGAACCGTCCCCGAGGTTCTCCCGGACGATCGGCAGCGCGTGCTCCACGCGGCGACGGGCCTCACCCATCGACGTGACGTAGAGCAGTGTGCGCGCGGGCGCGGCCGTCGCGGGCCCCTGCCCCGCGTGGTCGCACGCGGCGTCGTCGTCCGGTCCGGGGGCGCCCAGGGTCAGGGAACGCTCGGTACGGACGAACGGCACGAACCAGTCCAGCGGGACGTGCCAGGTGCTCGTCAGGATGTGCGGGCGCATCGGACGCCCGGCCCGCTTCCAGCGCTCGAAGGCCTGCGCGATGCGCTCGGACTGCGGCGGCGGGACGAACGCGGCCGCGACCCCCGCCGGCTGCTCGTCGCGGAACCGTTCGAACGCGATCCACGAGCGCAGCCGCGTCTCCCACGGGCACACGTAGATCATGTCGTCGAGGCGGCGCACGTAGGCGTCGCGGCTCTCCCGGTCCGGGACGACCTCGGGCGGGGCGGCGGCCAGCCGGCAGGCCGCGTCGCGATGCTCGACGCCGAGCGCGTGGATCCGCCGCGGGCGCCGCCTGGATTCGGCATAGGCCGTCCACAACGTCCGCGCCGGTTCCTGGAAGGCGGTCACCGGTTCGTATACCCGTAGGTATGCGGCGTACGGAAACACGATCGCATCGTGACACGAGACCCGCCCGGCGGTCGCGACGACGGGCCCGGCGAGACGCCCGCGTTACCTCCCGGTGGGGCGCGCCGCGCCCTAGGCTGATCTGTGGACAGGAAGGAGGGCACTACCGTGCCTAATGTCTTCGGGTCGCCCCACAAGGGCTCGGAACCCCGACACGAGCAGGTCGTCTTCTGCCAAGACGAGGCCAGCGGCCTGCGCGCCATCATCGCCATCTACTCGACCGCCCTGGGGCCGTCGCTGGGCGGCACCCGCTTCTACCCGTACGGGTCGGAAGACGAGGCCCTCGCCGACGTCCTGAACCTCTCCCGGGGCATGGCCTACAAGAACGCCCTCGCCGGGCTGGACCACGGCGGCGGCAAGGCCGTCATCCTCGGCGACCCGTCCAGGGACAAGACCGAGGCGCTGCTGCGGGCCTACGGACGGTTCGTCAAGTCCCTCGGCGGCCGGTACTACACCGCTTGCGACGTCGGCACGTTCAGCGAGGACATGGACGTCGTCGCCCGCGAGTGCGAGTTCGTCACCGGACGGACGGTCGCGCACGGCGGCGCGGGCGACTCGTCCATCCTGACGGCGTACGGCGTGTTCCAGGGGATGCGCGCGGCCGCCGAGACGGTGTGGGGCACGCCGACCCTGCGCGGCCGCCGGGTCGGCGTGGAGGGTGTCGGGAAGGTCGGCCACCGGCTCGTCGAGCACCTGCGCGAGGACGGCGCGGACGTCGTGATCTGCGACGTCAGCGAGGCCGCCGTCGAACGCGTCCGGGCGCTGCACCCGGAGGTGGACGTCGTCGCGGACGCCGCCGCGATGATCCGCGCGGACCTGGACGTCTACGCCCCGTGCGCGCTCGGCGGGTCGCTGAACGACGAGACGGTGCCCGTGCTCGGCGCCCGGGTCGTCTGCGGGGCAGCCAACAACCAGCTCGCGCACCCGGGCGTGGAGAAGAACCTCGCCGACCGGAACATCCTGTACGCACCCGACTACGTGGTGAACTCCGGCGGTGTGATCCAGGTCGCGGACGAGATCACCGGATTCGACTTCGAGCGGGCGAAGTCGCGGGCGTCCGGCATCTACGGCACCACCCGGAAGATCTTCGCGCTCGCCGACGACGAGGGCGTGCCCCCGGCGGTGGCCGCCGACCGGCTCGCCGAGCGCAGGATGTCCGAGATCGGCCGTCTGCGCGGCATTCTCGTCTGACGATCCCATCCGGCCGTCGTGGGCCGCCGTGCGCGTTCCCCACGACGGCCACCGGGCGCTTGACGTCCCGTTCGGCCTGGTCGGGCCCGTGTTCACATGGCGTCAAGTCGGTCCACTGGTACCTACCGGATACACTGGAGTTCCCGAACAAGAGCGCCGCCACGTGCCACCCAAGTACCGAGCCGGGCGCAAAACGGGTACGGTTGTACTCGTGACTGACGCATGGCTCATCAGGCATCGGTTCGTGTGGTACACGCGCGCGTTGATGGGCCCACGAAAGCCCTGACCATCGAGGGGGTCGAGCCAATGGGTCGCGGCCGAGCCAAGGCCAAGCAGGTGAAGGTTGCCCGCCAACTCAAGTACAACAGCGGCAACACGGACCTCGACCGCCTGAAGAGCGAACTCGGAGTCAACGACTCCGCCGGCGACGACTACGACGAGCTTGTCGAGAAGTACGCCGACTACGCCGACGATTACGGCACCGAGGACCGCAAGAACGACTCCTCGGGCTGAGTCTCATCACGACGCCCTCGGTGGCCGGGCTCTCGCCCGCCCCCGGGGGCTTCGTGACGTGCGGGCGCCATGACCTTCGACCGTTCCGCCGTGCTGCGCGGCGGCCTGGTGATCGTGATCTCCGCGGTGGGCCTCGTCTCGTCCTCCGCCGCCTTCCTGTGGTGGGGGACGACGAGCGGGGCGGTGCTGGTCGTCATCGGCATCATGGCCTCGCTGGCCGTGCTGGTGCGGCTGTACGAGCGGCGCCGGCCGCTCCGGTTCGCGAGCGTGGCGCTGGTCCTCGGCGTCGTGGCGCTGTTCGTCCTCAACATCGTCGGTCTCGCCGCCGCCCGGGACGCCGTGATGACGCTGGCCGGCGACGACGCCGAAGCGGTCGTGACGCGGACCTGGACGGAGCCGGGGCGCGGCGGCGAGACGTACCACTGCACCGTGCGGCGGGCCGACGGCGGCCCGGTCCGCCGCGAGCTCGCGTCCGGCTGTGCGGGCTACGAGCCCGGCGACACCCTGCAGATCGTGATCGACCCGGGCGGGCGGTTCGCGCCGGTCGCCGGCCCCGAGTCCGATCTGCCCGTGGTCGGGCAGGCGCAGGTGGCGGGGGCCGCCGCGCTCGTCCTGCTGCTCTCCGTCGCGATCGGGAGCGGGCCGCGCCGGCCCGCGAGGCACGGCCGGCGGGGCGGCTAGCGGGCGACGATCTCGCCGAGGATCCAGGACGGGACGCCTCGCCCGGCGAGCAGCCGCAGGGCCGCGTCGGCGGCGTCCGGAGCGACGATGGCGGCCATGCCGACGCCGAGGTTGAAGGTCTTGTCCATCTCCGCCTGCGGGACGTCTCCGTGCGCCTGGAGCACCCGGAAGAGGGGCGGGACCTCCCAGGACGAGCGGTCGATGACGGCGTCCGTGTTCGCGGGCAGGGAGCGGGCCAGGTTCGCGGCCAGGCCGCCCCCGGTGATGTGCGCGTACGCGTGGACGCCTCCGGCCGCGGTGAGGGCGAGGCAGTCCTTCGCGTAGATGCGGGTGGGGGTGAGGAGCTCCTCGCCGAGGGAACGGCCGAGTTCGTCCGGGCGGGACTCCAGGGTGAGGTCCGTGGTGGCGAGGATGTGCCGGACGAGCGAGTACCCGTTCGAGTGCACGCCGGACGAGGCCATGGCGATGACGGCGTCGCCCGCGCGCACACGGTCGGGGCCGAGGATGTCGTCGGCTTCGACGACGCCCGTACCGGCGCCCGCGATGTCGAACTCGTCCGGCTCCAGGAGGCCCGGGTGTTCGGCGGTCTCGCCGCCGACGAGGGCGCAGCCCGCGAGGGCGCACGCGTCGGCGATGCCGCCGACGATGTCGGCGATGCGCTCGGGGACGACCCTGCCGCAGGCGATGTAGTCGGTCATGAACAGCGGCTCGGCCCCGCAGACGGCGAGGTCGTCGATGACCATGCCGACGAGGTCGTGGCCCACGGTGTCGTAGACGCCGAGGCGGCGGGCGAGGTCGACCTTGGTGCCGACGCCGTCGGTGGACGTCGCGAGCAGGGGGCGCTTGTAGCGCAGGAACGCGGAGGCGTCGAACAGCCCGGCGAAGCCGCTGGCATCGTCCACGACCTCGGGACGGCGGGAGCGGGCCACCCGGGACTTCATCAGCTCGACGGCGCGCTCACCGGCGGCGATGTCGACCCCGGCGGCCTCGTAGGACGTCATCGTCCGGCCTCCAGCAGGTGCTTGCCGCGCTCGGAGCTTTCGACCTCGATGGGGTAGACCCCGTCGAAGCAGGCGCGGCAGAGGCGGTCCTTGGCGATGTGGGACGCGGAGATCAGTTCGTCCAGCGAGATGTAGCCGAGGGAGTCGGCGCCGATGGAGTCGCGGATCTCCTCCACCGACAGGTTCCCGGCGATCAGCTCGGCGCGGGTGGCGAAGTCGATGCCGTAGAAGCAGGGCCACGCGACGGGCGGGCTGGAGATGCGGACGTGCACCTCGGCGGCGCCCGCGTCGCGGAGCATCGACACGATCGCGCGCTGGGTGTTGCCGCGGACGATCGAGTCGTCGACGACGACGAGGCGCTTGCCCTCGATCGCCTCGCGCAGCGGATTCAGCTTCAGCCGGATGCCGAGCTGCCGGATCGTCTGCGACGGCTGGATGAACGTGCGCCCGACGTAGGAGTTCTTGACGAGGCCCTGCCCGTAGGGGATGCCGGACGCCTCGGCGTAGCCGATCGCGGCCGGGGTGCCCGACTCGGGCGTCGGGATGACCATGTCGGCCTCGACGGGGTGCTCGCGGGCCAGGCGGCGGCCGACCTCCACGCGGGTCGCCTGGACGCTGCGCCCGGCGATGGCGGTGTCGGGGCGGGCGAGGTACACGTACTCGAACAGGCAGCCCTTGGGGCGGGCCTCGGCGAACCGCTCGGAGCGGACGCCGTCCGCGTCGGCCGCGATCAGCTCGCCGGGCTCGATCTCCCGGACGAACCGGGCGCCGACGATGTCGAGGCCGGCGGTCTCGGACGCGACGACCCAGCCGCCGTGGCCCTCCAGGGAGCCGAGGACGAGCGGGCGGATGCCCTCGGGGTCGCGGGCGGCGTACAGGGTGCCCTCGTCCATGAAGACCAGCGAGTACGCACCGCGGACGGCGGGCAGGACGTGCCGCGCCGCGTCCAGCGGGCCGCCCTCGCGGGCGCACAGCAGCGCGGTGAGGACCTCGGTGTCGGTGGTCGCGGTCAGCGCCCCCGGGGGGAGGTCCTCGGCGAGCTCACGGGTGTTGATCAGGTTGCCGTTGTGGACGAGCGCGAGCCCGCCCGCGTCGGTGGACCGGAACGTGGGCTGCGCGTTCTCCCAGGTCGGGGAGCCCGTCGTGGAGTAGCGGCAGTGGCCCACGGCGATGTGGCCGCGCAGGGTGTTCAGGACCGATTCGTCGAAGACCTGGGCGACGAGCCCCATGTCCTTGAAGACGACGATACGGTCGCCGTCGCTCACGGCGATGCCGGCGGACTCCTGCCCGCGGTGCTGGAGCGCGTACAGGCCGTAGTAGGTGAGCTTGCTCACTTCGGCCTTGGTCGCCTGGTCCGCGGGGACCCAGACGCCGAACACCCCGCAGGCGTCCTGCGGGGGGCGGTCGGTGGGATCGATGTCGTGGCTCAGACGTCCATCACGGAGAGGCACGCCCGTCAGTCTAGATGCCACCTTCACCTGCTCGGATCGGCGGATCTCCTTAAAGGACCTTTACCCCCTGCAAGCACGGGCTTCAGACGCGGCACGGGAATGTATGGCAAGAGACGGGGAGGACCGGATTGATGCTGCCTGGGTACCAGACCTACACGCCTCCCGCCCCACGCCCGCGCAGTGGGCTGGCGCGGGCCTCTCTGGTGCTCGGGATCGTCGGGCTCCTGGGGCTCGCGGTCTGCCTGCTGGGCGTGCTGCCCGCGATCGTGGGGCTCGTCCTTGGCGCCGTCTCGCTGGCCCGCCACGACGCCGACCGCTGGCCCGCGGTGGTGGGGGTGGTCTGCTCCGCGGTGGCGCTCGTCCTCGGAGGGCTGGCGCTGTTCGTCCTGCTGAGCAAGGCCGCGGAATGCGGCGACGAGAGCCGGTATCCGAACGCGGACGAGCGCCGCTACTGCGTCGAGCGCGAGTTCCCCTTCGCGCGCTCCACCATGGCGCCTTAGGACGGTCCCTGCTCCGCGAGCGCCCGGACGGCTTCGACGTCGAGCGCGGACGCGTACACGCGGAGGTCGTCGATCAGGCCGCCGAACCCCGGTTTCGTCTGCTCGCTGCCGAGGAGGATGGGGCCCGCCGGTGTGACCACGGGCTCGTCCAGGGCCTCGGCGACGTCCTGCTCGCCGTCGACGTACAGGGCCATTCCCTGGGGGTTCACGACGAAGGCGACATGGGCCCACTCCCCGACGGTCAGGCGCACGTGGCTGTCCATGTAGTCGGGGCCCTTGGCGGTGAACAACTGGAGGCGGAGCCGCATGGCGTCCGGGTAAAGCCATAGACCCAAACCTCGGGCGTCATTCTCCCCGACCGGCTTGTACAGGAGGCTGCGCCACTCCCCGGTGGGTTCCTCGGTCACGTTCACGGAGAGCGCCACGGTGAAACCGAAGATCTGGCTGAAGACGAGCTGGGGCGCGGCAGGAATCACGGCGCGCGCGTGTGCGCCAAGGGCGAGCGCCTCCCCGGCACGTCCGGGGACGATCTCGGCGACCTCGTCCAGTTCGGCGTCCGGTGCGGCACCGGACGCGACGTGCACCCGGCGGCCCTCCACGGTCGCGACATCGAACGTCCAGTGCGCGACGAGCATGGCGTCACCTCCATGCCCCCGATCGGCCGGTGGTGACCACGCTCCCAGCGCGGGGACGCGGTGGCAAGACCCGAATCGGGGCCCCTACTCCAAAGGGAGGTAGGGCGACAGGTCCGCGCGCGCGCCGCTCGCACGGACGCGTCCGTCCGTTACGGCGTCCGCCCACGCGAGCCGCCCGGTGGCGAGGGCGATCCACGTGGCGGCGTCCATCTCGACGACGTTCGGCGGGGTCCCGCGCTTGTGGTGCGGCCCCTCGATGCACTGCACGGCCGCGTGCGGCGGGACCCGCACCTCCACCGACCGTCCGGGCGCCCGCTCCGCGAGGCCGTCCAGCAGGTGCCGGACCGCGCCCCGCACCACCGGGCGGGCCGCGCCCGGCCCGGCGTCGCCCGCGGCCGCGACGGTCTCGAAGGCGGCGCGCCGCAGGTCGGCGGCGTCGTCCCCGCCGGTGTACGGCGGCAGGCCGAGCGCGGCGCGCTGTTCGTTCAGGAGGGCGGCGGTCAACGGAGTCCGGGGCACGCACCGAAGTTACCGGGTCGCCGGCGCGGAGCGCCCGGCGCGTTTTTGCGCCGCCCGCCCGGTGCGCCTACGCTCCGGGCGGCTGGCGCGCTCACCCGGGCGGTCGTCCCCCAAAAGGCACGAGACGCCGCAAATGACGGTAAAAAAGGACCGATGCCAGGCGGGGAGTGAACAGGACGGGGAGGCGGCGAACTCGCTCCCCGGAGGACACGGAGGTTCGTCAGATGCCAGAGGCGCTGCCCCTGCAGCCTGGTGACCCGCGAAGACTCGGCTCGTACGAGATCACGGGCCGGCTCGGCGTCGGAGAGCAGGGCGCCGTCTTCCTCGGCGCGGACCCCGCCGGACGCACGGTGGCGGTCAAGCTGCTGCACGTGCGGCTGAGCGGCGAGCCGGCCGCCCGCGCGCGGTTCACCGCCGCGTTCGACGCCGTGCGCCGGATCTCCGGGTTCTGCACGGCCGCGGTGCTGGACGCCGACGTGCAGGACGACCGCGCCTACGTCGTCAGCGAGTGCGTGGACGGCCCGTCCCTGCAGCAGCTCGTGGACGAGGAGGGCCCGCGCGGCGGCGCCGTCGTGGAACGCCTGGCCGTGGGCCTGGCGGTCGCCCTGGCGGCCGTGCACCGCGCCGGGGCGGTCCACCACGACCTGAAGCCCGCGAACGTCCTGCTGGGACGGGACGGCCCCAAGATGTGCGACATCGGGGTGCACGGCGCGCTCGACGCGGTGCTCGGCGACACCCGCCGGGGCCCCGACCCCGGCGACCCGGCCCACCTGCTCTACCGGGCCCCCGAGCAGCTCAGCGGCCTGCGCGCCGACCCGCCGGCGGACGTCTTCGCCTGGGCCTCGACGCTGCTGTTCGCGGCGACGGGCGCGCCCCCGTTCGGGGACGCCTCGCCGTCCGAGACCGTCCAGCAGATCATGTACGACGACCCGGACCTGTCCGCGGTGCCCGATTCGCTGCGCGACGTGCTGGCGGCCGCGCTCGCCAAGGACCCCGCCGCGCGCCCCACCGCCACGGGGCTGCTCGAAAGCCTCCTCGACGAGGGCGGCCCCCTCGCCGCCCGGATGCCCGCATCGCTCGTCGGCGAGGGCCGGGCGCTCGCCGCCGGGGCCGTGCCCGTCCCGCAGCCGCAGGCAGCCCCCCAGGCCCCGCAGGCCGCGCCCCCGCCGGTCCCACACGCCGCCCCGCCGGTCCCCCAGGCCGCGCCCCCGGCGGGCACCCCTATGGGCGCGCCGCCGCCGGCCCCGCGCGCGCTTGCACCGCTCCAGGGAGCCCCCGTACAGGCCGTCCCAGGGCAGCCGAGCGTGCCCCCGCACGTTCCGCCTCCGCCCCCGGCCGAGGCGACCCGCCCGGAGCAGCCGCCCGGACGGACGCTGCTGGGCAAGCTGTCGCGCGGACGCGACCGTCCCGAACCGCCGCCCGCGCCCGCCGTGGAGATCGACCCCGGCGCGTTCGAGGCGACGACCACCATGGGCGCCGTCGCGGACGACCGGACGACCACCATGGGCGCCGTCGCGGACGACCGGACGGCGGCGATCGGCGCCCTGCCGTCCGGGGACGGCGAGACCCGCACCTTCGACGCGATCGACGAGCCCCGCGACCCGACGGCGCCGCACCTCATCCCCGGGCTGCGGGCCATGGACGACGAACCCCCGCGGCGATCGCCGTCCCTCCCGTCGCTCGGCGGCATGCGCCGCCCCGGCAACCACGTGCTGGGCGTGGCGCTGTCGCTGCTGATCGGCGTCGGCGTCGGCGTCGCGATCATCGCGCTGGTGCTGTGGCCGCAACTGAAGGGCGACGACACGGCCGAGCCGCCCGCGGGCGTCGGCGACACCCGCCCGGTGTCGGTGATCCCCGAGTCGTTCGCGGGGACCTGGACCGGCACGATGGTCAACAACAACAGCCAGGCGTCGTTCCCCCTCGAGGTCACGTTCGAGGAGGGCGCCACCACGGCGCGCGTCGTCTACCCCAAGGAGAAGTGCAATGGCACCCTCACGTTCGAGAGCGGCACCAACGGCAGCCTGAAGCTGGCCCTCGAGGTCGCCAAGCCGTGCACCTCGGGAGCCGTGGAGGCGACGCTGCAGCCCGACGGCACCCTCCGGTACGCCTGGACCAGGCCCGGCACGAGCCTCGGCTACCAGGGGGCTCTCAGCCGCCGCTGACCCGGCCCCGCCCGTGAACCCGGTCACGTAAGATGGCCCGGCTCCCAGCATGACGCCGGGCGCCACGGGTCCCGGACCGCCCCACTCGCCACTTGGGTTTAGCCTTGGCCGTGCGGCAGACGGTTCTTTAATGTTCATTGACCTGAGGAGAGGACGTGGAGACCCCCACCTCCACCGCCCTTCGGCGCGGCGGCCGCCGTGCCGCCGCGGCCGTGCTCGCCATCGCCACCGCGCTGCCCCTGATGGGCACCTCGGCACCGACCGCGGCCGCCGCACCCGCCGCCGCGCCCATGGCCGACCCGGGTGACTCGGAGAAGTTCAAGCAGCTCAGCAGGCAGATCGAGAAGCTGGAAGACGAGTACGGCGGCGACCTGGCGAAGCTGAAGGACACCCGGTACGCGGTCACCCAGGCCATGAAGAGGGCCCAGGTCCTGGAGAAGGACCTGGTGGCCGCCCGCGAGGTCGTCGCCCGCCTCGCCGCGACCCGCTACATGACCGGCGGCGAAGACCCGACCGTCCAGTTCCTCGCCGCCGCCGAGCCGACCGACATGCTCAGCAACGCCAGCCTCGTCACGCACCTCGCGCAGAACAAGGCGGGCAAGGTCGAGCAGATCCAGCGGCTGATCGACGAGCAGAACCAGGCGCGCAAGAAGGCCGAACAGAAGATCGACGCCCTGGAAAAGGAGATCAAGGAGCTGAAGGGCCGCCAGGCGCAGATCAAGCAGCTCGTCAAGAAGTACAAGCCGGAGTCACCGAGCACCGGCATGGGCGGCGTCACGTCCCGCATGCTCAACGTCAAGAACACCATCGACGTCGAGTTCGGACCGTTCCCCACGATCGGCTGCGTCCGCTACGCGGGCGACCCCCAGGACCACGCCACCGGCCGCGCCTGCGACTTCATGGTCACGACCGGCGGCGCCGTCGCGTCCGGCAGCGCCAAGAGCCAAGGCGACCAGGTCGCCGAGTACGCCGTCGCCCACGCCAACTCCCTCGGCATCAAGTACGTCATCTGGCGCCAGCGCATCTACGACATGCGCAGCCCCGGCTGGCGCATGATGGAGAACCGCGGCGGCGCGACCGCCAACCACTACGACCACGTCCACATCTCGGTCTTCTAGACGTATACCGCTCTGACCATGGTCGGAGGTCACGACACCTCCCGAGAGGGCACATCCAGGGCACTCGCCCCGGAAAACTCGCTCCAAGCGCCGTCGATCGCGTTGAGCATCTTCTCTTGGCTGGACGGCATGAGATGCGTGTACGTGCGAAGCGTGAAGCCGGGGTCAGTGTGGCCGAGGAACTCGGCGAGCGCCCGGACGTCCACGCCACGCGCCAGCAGCACGCTTGCGAAGTGGTGCCGCAGCGCGTGAAAGCCGTTCTCCCGAGTTGCCGGAACCTCAGCGCGTATGAGGGCAGGCTTCCAGACGAACCGGTTCCACTCCGTACGGTTGATGGGTGTCCGCTGCCGAGTCGTGAAGATCAGCCGCGCCGTCACCGGGTCACCGTCCGGCGTCCTCCACGGGAGCGTCACCGCGACCGGCGGATTGTTGTCCGGCTGCATGTGCTCAGCGAGGAGGAGGCGAAGCGACTCCGGAAGCGGTATGTGCCGCTCCTTGCCGCCCTTGGGCAGAGCGAACACCATCCGGCGGTCCTTGAAGATCTTGACCTGTCGCCGGACGTGCACAACCCCACGGATGAAGTCGACGTCTTCCGCTGCAAGGCCGAACGCCTCACCTTGCCGAAGTCCGAGCCGAGCCCCCACGGCGACCATCACGGCGTAGCGTTCGGTGATGGCAGCACCCACCGCAGCGACTCGTTCGACGGCCCAGGGCTCGACCTTCTTCGTTTCCCGCTTCGGAGCCCGGACCGACGAGGCGTGACAGGGATTCTTGGTGATCAAGCCGTCATCCACGGCCGCATTGAACACCGTGGAGAGGTGAGCCAAGACCACCCGCACGTAGTTCGGCGCGATCACCTTCTGCCGACCGCGCAACCAGGCTTGGAGCAGAGACGGACGCTTGGCCAAGACGCCCATCTGCTTGTCCCCGAGGTCCGGGTAGACGTGCAATCGAAGCCGCTGCTCTATGGCGTCGCGGGTCGTCTCTTCGAAGGTCTGGGCCGCAAGCCACTGCTCAGCGTAGGCCCGTAGCGTGATCTTGCCCGCGTTCGGGTCAACGTACGTCCCCGCATCGAGGTCCGCCCGTATCTTGGCCTCGAACGCGTCAGCAGACGTGTTCGGGTCCTTGCCGGCCTTCTTCCCGAAGTTGCGCTTGCACTGCTTACCGTTCTCGTCCCGCCAACGCACTTGCCAGCGATCCCCCTTGCCGTGATCGACGCTGGGGAACTGCTTGTGCTCACGGCACCGAGACACGGCCTTGCCGTCTTCGCCCAATCGCGGCTTAGCGGTATGCCACCGATCGTAGACGGCCATTACGCGGCCTCCTGCTGACGCCGGAACCAGTCCAAGACATCGGCGGGCAGGTAACGGAGGTGACGCCCCACCTTGGCCGCCTTCGGTCCTACGCCGAGGTAACGCCACTGATGCAGGGTGGCGACGGGAACACCCAGGAAGCGCGATACCTCCTGCGGAGTCCAAGTGCGATCAATCGGCAGGTTCAGCACTGCCGCATCACGATCTTCGTTCACGCTGCCTCCGCAGTTGCCGAGAGTTCGGGGGTGGGGTTCTGGGTTGCTGCGTCGAGCTGTCGGCGCCGTTCGGCACGTTCGTTGATCAGCAGCAGAAGCCGTTGTTCGATCGGCCGCACGTCGGGGTCACCAGGCCCCGCGCGTTCCCAGACGTGGGCCGCATCCGGGTCGGCCGGGTTGGCGACGGGGATGCCCGCCTCAGCGAGGCGAGCGAGCGCCCAGGCTTTGCGGTCGGCCTTGTGGTCGGCGAGGGTCTTGCCCGACCACTTGCGCGAGACCAGGACGCGACGGCCGCCGTAGCCGAGGTGTTCGCGTCGGTGTGCCTTGCCCTTGCAGAAGCCGGGAGTGAGACCGGGCCGCGGATTCTTGGGCTGGACGCCGTAACGGAGCCAGTTCGCGCACGTGGGCGAGCACGGTTCGTAGCGGAGCGTTTCGGCCATGCGGTCGGCGTGCTCGCGCTGGGCGTGCGTTTCGGCGGTGTGGCATTCGGCGACGCCCTTGACGAGGTACTTGGTCAGGTAGCCGATCAGCTTGCGGGACTGCGGGGAGTCGGCCAGGACGCCCTGTGCGTCGATCTGGCGGCCGAAGCGGACGACGTGCAGGGGTTCGGCGCTGTCGTCCAGGCCGATGGCGTCGAGTGCGCCATCCCAGGTGGGCAGCACCTCACCGGTTGCCGGATCGACATAGCCGCCGTCCTCGCCCGCCGCGTCGTCCCAGACCGGAAGCCGGTCCCCGGAGTACACGACCCGTTCGGTCGAGGGCCACCACACCTGGTGATAGGTCGCCGCCACCACTTGCCGAAGTTCGGCGCGGGAGATGGTGCCCCGTATGGCCATGTGCAGGTGGGGAGCCAGCCGCCGTTGGGGTTCGACGGTGGCGAAGTACTGCACGTCATGGCCGACGAACCGGCGGAGGTTCTGCACGAACCGGTCGATCAGCTTGGAGAAGTGCAGGGCATCGCGAGCTGCCCGCGCGTAGTCGTAGGTGTCGGGATCGACCGGGGTGCCATCGGTGCGAACGCGCCCGTAGGAGTCGAGGGTGAGCGTCAGGAACAGCGACGGCCGGAAGGTCTTCCCGTCGCGTCCCCGGTAGACCTTGCCGACCGTGCGCGAGTCCACCGGCCGCCGAGGCAGATCCGGCGCGTCCTGACGCCGCCGAGTGGACCGGGTACGGCGCTGCTTGCGCTCGCCGGTCTTGAGGGAGCCCCGCACGCCGGAGCGTTCGAGCTGGCCGTCGAGTTCGCGAAGGACGCCGTCCCAGAACTCGACCGGTTCCCCGTGCGAGGTGCCGTCCTGTGCCGCGCGGTCGTGTTCGGCTTGTGCCTGTGCCCGCAGTTCCATCCAGGCCCGCTGTTCGTCGTTCGGGTCGGCGCGGGCGATGACGGGTTCCTCGGCCAGGTGCCAGCCCTGGCGGCACTGGACGGCCCGGAGCTTGCGCTTGCGTTCGGCGCACGGAGGGCACACCGAGGCGAGCGTGTGACCGCACGGGACGTTGATCACCTCGGAGGCGCCCGTGTTCAGGTCCACCCGCCGCATGGGGACGGGCCGGATGCAGACGCCGTGGTCGATGGCGACCTGTTCCAGGACCCCGCGCGCCAGCGGGGGCAGTGTCTTGACGAGCGCGCTCGTCTCCTCAGGGGCCGCCAACGGTTCGGGGGCGGAGCCGTCGAGGGAGAGCTGTGTCATGCAGCCTCAGCCTCCCCCGCGTCGAGGTCGGCCAGGGCGAGCGCGACCATCTCTTGGATGTCGTCGTCAGAGACGTAGGCCGCCCGGACGCGGATCGGGTCGGGCGAGGTCTCCAGCCGGACGTACCCGACCCCCGCACCGACCTCGGGAACGCTGGAGATCTGGTCGGCCAGCGCGCCACGGTCGCGGGCACCGTCGCCGAGAACCATGTCGACCTGTTCGTCTTCATCCAGGCGCAGGGCGATGCGGTCGGGGAACAGGTTGCGCTGGTTGTTGACCTCCTTGCGCGCGTCCTGCTGCGCCCCGATCACGCAGTAACCGACCGACCGGCCCTGTGAGGTCAGCACGGCCAGCGCCGATTCGGCCCGCTTACGCAAGTCGCGTTCCGGGCAGTACGCCGTCAGGAACGCCAGCTCATCCACGATCACGACCCGGAACGGGTGGGACGTCGAGGGAGCGAACGAGCGGGTCACGCCCGCGAATTCCTCAGCCCGCGCGTTCATGTCCTCGGCCGCCTCTTCCAGGAGCTTGACCATGCCGCCATGCGGGTCGGAGGAGTACCGGCCGTACCGTTCGAACAGCGGACGGCCGTAGCTCAGTTCCATCCGTTTCGGGTCGATGGCCCACACCTCCACCAGGCCCGCGAGCATGAGCGGGAGCAGGGCGCGGACGGTCGACCAGATGACCGACCCCTTGCCGGCCCCCGTCGCACCCGCGATGAGGACGTGCGTTCCGAGGAGGCGCAGCCGCCACGGTGAACCGTCCTCGGTCCGGCCGACGACCACCCCGGACAGGTCTACGGCGGACGGAGACGGAATCGGGAGCGCGGGGAGGGGAAAGGCGAGGGCATCGTGGCGGACGAACTCCAGCCAGATGCGCCCCGGACGGTCCCCCTCACGGACCCGGACGAGGACGGCGCCGAACCCGTGCGCGAGGTTCGCCGTGACGCGTTCCCAGGCGTCAGGAGCCTGCCCCTTGAGCATCCGGACGAGGACACGGTCCGAGGTGGGGCCGCAGCGGACGCGGACGATCGACGGGAGATACTCGCGGCCTTTGTGGGTCTTGGTGAGTCCGGCCGTGACCAGGACGGGTTGCCAGTGCCGCCGGTAGGTCCACGCCGACCGCCACCGAGCCCGCACCGGACGAGCGAGGTAGCGGACGAACGAGGACCGGTCGGCAGCGGCCCAGGTGCCGAGCAGGACCAGGACCAGGGCGACGACGAGGACCGGGACGGTCCAGCCGTAGGTATAAGCGAGCCAGCCCAGACCGGCCGCCGCCGACACGGGGACGATGTTGCGAACGAGGAACACCACGACGCGGACCAGGACGCGGACAGCGTTGACGAGCAGCACCAGGGCTTCGGGCATGTGCCACACCGGAGGCGCCCACTTCGGAGCGGCGAACGGGTCACGCTGCGACTCGACCGCGACGTTCTCACCGGGACGGATCTTGCGGAACTCCCATGCCATGATGGGTCACCTCTTCTTGCCGGGATGTGCGAGGGGAGAGAAGAGGGGGCGGCCGGAGGTACCAGCTCCAGCCGCCCCCGCCTGAATCAGGCCGCCACGTCGCCCGCGGATTCGGCCGCCGTCTCGTTGGCCGCGTGGAGTCGTTCGACCTCGGCCGCGAACGTGGTGACGGCCTCCAGCAGCCGCCGCGCGTTCTCCACGTCACCGGCCACCATCGCGACGGGCGTTCGGTTCGTCAGGGACAGGGAGATGCCCGGCGCGTCGATCGCCAGGATTGGACCGTCGTCCTTGTAGGTGAAGCACTGGACGACCGCACCCGCCCCGAGATGCACGCTCAGCGTGCCCGTGGTGTCCTTCACGCCGCCCTCCCCGCATCCGAGGACCGGCCCGAGGGACGACGGCCGGAGCGGTACAGCCGCTCGACCTCGGTCGCGTACGCCGCCGCCTGCTCGGCCAGCCGCCGGGCGAACTCCACGTCACCCGCGCTCAGCCGCTCTGGAAGAGCCAGGGTCACCAGCACCCGACCGGCCGAGACCGTGAACAGCGGCGTACGCCCACGGAAGGCCCGGTACTCGGTCGAGGCCGATGAGCCGACCGGCAGCGAGAGCGCCGACACGCGCCCGCCCGCCATCAGGCCGCGTCCTTAGCGGCACCGGCCGGACGGCCCGAGGGCTTGCCCGCACCGCCGGGAGCCCGCACACCACGCGCCCGGAAGCTGTAGGCGATACGCGTCCGGGGGTCGCCGTTCGGCTTGCGCCCCATCTCCTCGATGTACGGCGTCACGGTCAGCCCGTCGAACTCGACAGGGCGGAACGGGCCGAAGGCCGGTTCCGGGACGACCGGGCAGACCTCTGAGCTGATCTTGACCTTGATGGCGGACGCCTTGTGGTTACCGGCCGGGTCGGCGTCGTAGACGTCCACGACCCACACCGGGAGCCCGTTCTCCTTGTCGTTCTCCTGACGCTTGGTCTCGAAGTTCTCCAGGGGTTCCGCCGGTCCCGTCGCATAGACGCCGTGCGGGAACGCGTCCCCGAAGTTCACGGGATCCGGCCCTGAATCGCCATCCTGCATCACTCCATCTGTCGGGCGGTTCTCCTACCGGCAACTCGTCCTGTCGTGTTGCTGGTGAGTCAGCGCCTACGTCACAGAGGGCGTTTTGCAATGAGGGAAAGACGATCTATCGAGTGATCTGGATCACATCACAGTATGTAGCTGTCTTCCAGCTCGTGAAGGGTGCCCGGGAGAACGACCTCCACGACGAGGACCGTTCGCCCCGTCGAGTCCCAGACCGATCCAAGGACCGACAGCACCGGATCACCCACAGCGAGCCCGAGAAGCTCACTCTCGTCCTCGGTCGGACGGCGAGCGCTCAGTCGTTCGTCAATGCGCGTCAGTCGCTCCTTGAGCCCCGCCGTCATCAACTGCCGTACCGGGACGCTCAGCGGCCCGTCATGGTCGATGCCCGTCACGCGCGCAACGTCGAGGGATGCCCAGATGGAGACGAGTTCGCTTGCGATGGAGTCGTGATAGCCGACGTAGCGGCGCAGATGGACCGCTGCCCCTTCCGCGAGGCCGAGGAGGGCCGCCGCCGGGTTGGATGCCGACTGGCGGCCCACCGTCACAAGCTGCATGGACGTCGAGGACTCTTGCCGATCCAGGACGGCCAAGCCGGGGCCGGCGTGTTCGGCCGCACGCGCCGAGGAAGGCGGCATGACGAAGGAGCCCCGCCCGTGTTCGCGCCGGATCTCGCCGAGGAGCTGCATCTCGTTCAAGGCGCGCACGACGGTGGGGCGGGACGCGCCGAACTCCTTCATGAGCTTCGGCTCTGAGGGCAACGGCTCATTAATCGGATAGACGCCGTCCGCGATCCGTCGCCGGAGCGTCTCCATGATCTGGACATACTTCGGGGCGTAGGAGGCGATGCCATCCGACATGAGGACCTACCAACATCTCGACAACACGAGTAGAACCTCAGGAAACCAGAGGTCACCCGTCCTGTCACTCCGTTCGGAGCGCCCCGAGCAGTACTTTTGTTGGAATCAGCGCGAGGCTACGCCCACGCCTGCACCTTCACGATGGCCTCACGCAGGCCCCGAGGAGTCTCGGCCTCGACGAGCCGATCCCCGCTCGTCACCGGGACGAACGCCCACCATGAACCCGTCTCGTTGCCGTACCAGGCCAGGACGCCCGGCAACTGGCGTTCGAGTTCGCCGCACAACCGCCGGACCGCGTCCGGCGCCCACTCGACACGCGTAGCCATCAGACACCGGCGTTCGGTGCCTCAAGCACCGCAAGAACCTTTGCAAGCCGGTCAGCAGCCGTCACGACGTCATCGGCCGGACACAGCGGTTCCAGTTCCGCACAGGAATTGCGCGTGGGGCCGCTCCAGACCCAGAACCACCAGAGCACGCCATCGGTCCAGAGACGGCTCACGACCTCTTGCCGCAGGCCAGGGCTGAACGCCTGCCCCTGTGGGTCGTCCTGGTCCGGCTCACCGGCCGGGTTGCGTACGCGGACCGACCCAGCCCGGACCGCTACGACCTCTAGGTTCCGCGCTTGGACCTCTTTGGCCAGCGCGAGGGCCGCCGAGTGGCCTTCCCCGTCGGCCCCCGAGTGGACGCGTGTTATCTCGCTCATGGGTCCCTACTCCCTGTGGAAGCGGGACCGGTGACGCGGGGGGCATGGCAGTCCACCCGTTCGACCGGAACGGGGAGAACCGGCCGAACTCGCCACTGATCTACGTCACCGGTCCCGCGGCTTCTACGCGGCCCGAGCCGATTGCACCGGCCGACACCGCAGGCACGGGGCGCGCTCAGGCTCAGGACCGGGGTTGGACCCCCGAAGAACCACGAGGACAGCCCGGCGGGGGTGAACCAGCTTCCAGCCCCGTCCGTTGCACGACGAGCACTGTTCAGCGGAACGCGCATCTGTCATGACCCCAGGGTTCAAGGTCAACAGGGGGCAACCCCAGATCCTCGCGTTATCTAATGAGTAGATATAGGCTCCCCGGAGTCACGAGCACGGGAAGAAGTAGGACGGAAACACCGCGAAAGGGACAGCCGATAATGGTCGGGTCAGCGTTCGAGCCGATCCATCTACCGGACTGGGTGTGGCAGGGACCCGAGGCCGACGAGGCACTGTCCAGCCGGGACACCGGCGCACTGTTTCGACTCGCGAAGAAGTACGCCGGAGCTACTCAGACCAGGATCGCGGCACTGACCGGCGTCCCGCAGAGCCGCGTCAACGGCCTCATGCGCGGCAACGGTGGCCCCGTCGAGAAGCTGGCCCTGTTCGAGCAGATCGCAGACGGCCTGAACATGCCCGACCACGCGCGTATGCGCCTCGGTCTGGCCCCGCGCAACGTGCCCAACTCACGGGAGTCCGAAGCAACGCCCGCACTCGCCGCTCCCCCTGTCGCCAACCTCACCACCGCACACCCGAGGACGACCGCAGGTCTACGGGAAGTCCTGAAGGCCCACATCCAGGCCGACGCGGTGATGGGACCGCTCTACCTGCTCCCCGCGGTCCATGCTCAGGTGCCGGTCATTGAACAGGTCTGCCGGGTCACGCGGGGAGCCGACCGAGCCGAGGCACTGAACTTCGCAAGCGAATACCTTGAGTTCTTCGGGTGGCTCCACCAGGACGCGGGCCGCTACGAGGGCGCCATGTACTGGACGAACCGTGCGCTCGACTACGCGATGGAACTCGGAGACCAGCGCGTCGTTTCCTACATCCTCATGCGTAAGAGCAACATTGCGACCGACGCCCGAGATCCGTCGCTCGCTCTCAGTCTAGCCAATACCGCGTTGAAGCCGAACGAAGCACTTACCCCCCCGACTACGCGCCGTCATCCTGCGGCAACGCGCGAACGCCCATGCCATGCTCCGCCAACCCAGCAAGGTCGAAGAGGACGCCGAGAACGCGCTTGCACAAGCCGCCGGCGGACTCGACCAGGAAGAGGAAGACCGCGCTCCTTACTGCTCCCCTGCATACGTCGAGATGGAGACCGGCGCGGCATGGCTCGCTCTCGGTCGTCCGAGCGAAGCGCTCACCGTCTTTGAAGAGAGCCGAGCCCAGTTGAATGGCTCTACTCAGATCCGTGATCACGTGCTGTGCCTCGCACGTCTGGCCACCGCCTACGCTGTGGCCGACGAGGTCGAGGAAGCGTGCAACGTCGCCGAGGAGGCACTGACGCTCACGCAGTCAATCGGGTCGGTCCGGGTCGCCGCTCAGCTCCGCCGAGTGCGTCACCGTCTCGCCCGCTGGTCACGCGATCCAACGGTGACAGACTTGATCATGAGGCTTGACCGGGTGGCCGAGTCGTTCCCGAGCCCGAGATCTCGACCAGAGGGAGCACAGTGAAGCACCTAATGCCCACGGCGACGAGCACGGAGGAGCGCGAGCGTAACGCCTCCGTCGCGATCCTGCCCGTTGGCAGCTTCGAGCAGCACGGCGATTTCCTTCCGTTGGCGACAGACACCGTGGTCGCGTGCGCGATCTCCCGCGAGCTGGCGGACGTCTACCCCGTCCGTCTACTTCCACCGGTCAGCATCGGCTGTTCGCACGAGCACAGCGCATGGCCCGGAACGGTCAGCATCTCGGCCCGCACGCTCTACGCGATCGTTTCCGACATCTATGACTCGCTCACCCGCTCCGGACCCGAAGCACTGGTCATCGTGAACGGGCACGGCGGCAACTACGTCCTCAGCAACGTCGTCCAGGAGGCGAACGCCGAAGGGCGCCGGATGGCCCTCTACCCCCAGTCCGACGACTGGAAGGAAGCGCGGCAGGCCGGACACCTCACCACCAACCACCACGAGGACATGCACGCCGGAGAGCTAGAGGTTTCGATCCTCCTTCACTCCGCCCCCGAACTCGTCCGCGACGGCTACCAAAGCGCCGACCACCTTGCCGACGACCGCCGCCACCTGCTGACCACGGGCATGCAGGCGTACACCGAGAACGGCGTCATCGGCCGCCCGTCACTGGGCACCGCCGAGAAGGGCAAGGCTGTCCTCGATTCCCTCGTGCGCAACTTCGCAGCCGTCCTGCGCCTGCTCGACGAGCCGCCGGACGCAGCCAACTCCTTGCCGAATTCAGCCATTTGAGATCAAGGCGGCGCCGCTTCGCGCCGCCGCAGGCCCGGCGGCTACGCCGCCCGGGGCGTGCGGCGTGGGCGCCGGTCCCCGGGCGGCGGACCGCCGAGCCGCGCGAGTCGAAGCGTCAGCCCGATTAACTCAGCGACGGCCGTGGCGCTGAACCGCCGTCGTCCGGCTGACGACCGCAGCGTGCATCGGATCGGGCGTGCGCTTACCAGGGGGTCTCGCGACCCCCATGGACCCCCGCGCGCCGAAGTACTCATTCGCGCGATGAGGC
This sequence comes from Actinomadura sediminis, assembly GCF_042675525.1. Lineage (NCBI taxonomy): Bacteria > Bacillati > Actinomycetota > Actinomycetes > Streptosporangiales > Thermomonosporaceae > Actinomadura > Actinomadura sediminis. The sequence continues at coordinate 24,003 of NZ_JBHTJA010000012.1, read as the reverse complement.
CCTTGCCAGCTTGAGATCGTCCGCGCGAATAAGCACTTCGGAACGTTGTTTCGTCCGTTCAGGAGGCACCATCGTCCGGAAGATCAGCGCAACCAGAGCCAAGCAGCCCCAGTATGCGGGACGACAGCAGCCGAGAAGCACAGGTGAGCAGCAGCACGGTAAGGCAATCCAATCGACCGGGAGCGCTCCCGACGTTACTGTGGAACTATCGCTACAGATTCTGCTGTGTGCCCCCGGAGGGTGCGATGTGGACCTTGCTGGTTGACGAGACAGCGATCATCACACTCCAGACGGGTTGGCCAGAGACAGAGCGTTTCTATCTGATGCAGCTCGTCGCGATCCTCATCGCTATACCGCCTGGATACTTGATCTTTAAGCGCTGGGTGCAGCCGAAGACCCTCCGCCGAAGGGAAGAAGTCCTGCGCCAAATCGCCGAGGAGCAGGCGCATCAGTCCGCCTTGCGAGCCCACATGGCGGCCATGAGCCGCGAGGCTGACCGGCGTGCGGCCATACGGGAGGCCGCTGAGCGCGAAGCCATGCGGGAGGCCATATGGGAGGCCGAACAAAAGAGGGAGCGCATGGCTGAGCGCGCGCGTCAGGCCGCAGAGCAGGAAGCCATCAAGATCAAGCGTCAGGCAGAGGAGGATGTGCGTCGAGCCGACGAGGACCTACGTCGAATACGCCACCTTGGCCCAGAAGACGGGTATTGGCTTCCAGACTGAAGCCGTACGGAACTATCGCGGAACGGACGGCCCCGGTTGTGCGGTGTGAGACCGTCCGTTTGCTGGTCAAGGGGGTCTAGTCGTCTTCTTGTTCACTCCACCCTGTGGAGCGGCTACAAGTGGCGGCGCGTGCCCGCTGCGTGCCCGTCAGGGCGGACGATCATGGACGCTTACGGTCGTCAACGGGGTCGAGGGCACGCCAGGGCAGGTCAGCGGGTCGGCTGGTAATCGTTGATCTAGGGACGAGACTTCCCAAGCTGACGCCCTTCCTCAAGGGCACGCAGGGCACACCGGGGGCACATGGGGTCGCGATCATGTGCGAGATGTTGAGAGTCGACAAGGACTCAGGCCCCAGGTCAGCGCGGTCATACGAGGTATCCTCGCTGGTCATGATCTTGTAGGGTTCAGAACTCGGTCTTCTAACCGGTCCGCCGAGGAGGCGCGGTGCCGTCCGCCGCACTGACGCGCGCTCTGCACGACCCCGCCGAACCGCCCCTGCCCCCGCTGCCGGACCGGGTCGCCGAGCTGCTGACGGCGCTGGACTGCCCGCCCCGCCTGGCCGCCCACCTGCGCCTCGTCCATGACGTCGCCGGGCGGCTCGCCGACTGGGTCGGGCGGCGGCACCCGGACGTCCCGTTCGACCGGCGGGCCGTGCTCTTCGGCGCCGCCACCCACGACATCGGCAAGGCCCTGCACGTCGCGGAGCTCTCCGGCCCCGGCTCGTCCCACGAGGCCGCCGGCCGGGAGCTGCTGCTGCGGCACGGCTTCGACGCGGCCCTCGCCCGCTTCGCGGCCACCCACGCGTCCTGGAGCGGTCCCGGCATCACCCTCGAGGACCTGCTGGTGAGCCTGGCCGACAAGGTGTGGAAGGGCAAGCGCGTCCCGGACCTCGAAGACCTCGTCGTGGCCCGCCTCGCGGACGCGTCCGGCCGTCCGGCATGGGAGGAGTTCGCCGCGCTCGACGACCTCCTCGCCCGCATCGCCGAAACCGCCGACGACCGGCTGGCCTTCCAGGCCGCCCACCCGATCCACGCCTGAGGCCCGGCGAGTTCACGCCTCCTGGACGGTCACGGCGACTTCGACGGCGTGGTCGTGTTCGTCCTCGCCGAGGACCGTCTGGCGCACCTCGTCGTGGGACACGACGACGCCGCGGGCGGCGATGGCGTCGAACAGCGCGACGACCGCCGGGTGCACCGAGCCCTCCGGGAGCGGGCCGCCGGTCACCGAGCGCCAGGTCGCGACGAGCTCGCGCCGTTCGGGCAGCACGCCGACGATCGTCCCCGGGCCGCCCCACCCGGCGGGCGCGGGCTCCGCCGTCGGCCAGCAGCACACGACCTCCGCGTGCTCGGGGGCGTCGCCCTCCCGGACCGCGGTCCAGAACCGCCCGGACGGCTCGATGCCGTCGCGCCGCAGATCGGCGAACAACCCCATCAGCAGGTCGTTCGCCGCGTCGTCGCTCACGTCGTGGTCGCCGTCCGTCCGGACCGTGAGGGCCCGGCCCGCGTACGGGCGGGGCGCGCTCTCGCGCTCGGTCACCTCGACGGGGGCCGCGAAGGACGACACGACGAGCCGGGCGTTCTCGAACGCCGCGTCCTCGCGCGCCCGCTCCGCGAGGACCCGCCGCCGGTGCTCGTCCAGCGCGGACGCCACGTCGCGGTCCCGCACCGCCGCCGCGACCGCCGGCAGCGGCAGCCCCGCGTCCCGCATCGCCCGCACCAGCGCCCCGGAACGCACCTGCCCCTCCGAGTAGCGCCGGTAGCCCGTGGCGGGGTCGACCTCCGCCGGGGAGAGGACGCCCTTGTCGTCGTAGTGGCGCAGCGCCTTCACGCTCAACCCGGTCATGTTCGCGAACTCGCCGATGCTCAACATGCCATCAGTGTCCGACCTCCCGTTGCAGGAGGGTCAAACGCCGACCGGCGAGCAGGTCCGCCCTGACCAGCGGACGCGCGAAAGGCGCCCTCCGCGGTGGAGGGCGCCCTTTCGCGCGTCGTCAGTCGGCGTAGCTCGGAAGCATGCGCTCGTGCGACTCGCGCAGTTCGTGCAGCGGGATGCTGAACAGCTCGTCCTGGCCCGCGGACACGGTGAGGGCGTCGCCGCCCGCCACGCCGAGCTGGGCCACCGGGACGCCGTGCGCCTCGCACAGCGCCGCGACCTTCGCCTCCGCGCCCGGCACGATCGCGACCATCGCCCGCGCCACCGACTCGCTGAACAACTGGACGAACGGGTCGCCGTGCAGCGTGATCCGGGCGCCGAGCCCGCCGCGCAGGCACGACTCGACGAGCGTCTGCGACAGGCCGCCGTCCGACAGGTCGTGCACCGTCGTGAGGAGCCCGTCCCGGACGGCCTGCTGCAGGACGTTCGCGAGCGCGCGCTCCGCCGCCAGGTCGACCAGCGGCGGCAGCCCGCCCAGGTGCCCGTAGACGACGTGCGCCCACTCGGACCCGCCGAACTCCTCGCGGGTCTCGCCGAGCAGCGCGATCGTCGCGCCGTCCGTCGTCAGCGACATGTTCACCCGCCGCCGGACGTCCTCGTGGACGCCCAGCACGCCGATGACCGGCGTCGGGTTGATCGGCGTCGAACCCGTCTGGTTGTAGAAGCTGACGTTGCCGCCGGTGACGGGGACGCCGAGGTACTGGCAGGCGTCCGCGAGGCCCGTGACGGCCTGCTGGAACTGCCACATGACGCCCGGGTCCTCCGGGGAGCCGAAGTTGAGGCAGTTCGTCACCGCGAGGGGACGGGCGCCGGTCGCGGCGACGTTCCGGTACGCCTCCGACAGCGCGAGCTGCGCGCCCGAGTACGGGTCCAGGCGCGTGTAACGGCCGTTGCCGTCCAGCGACAGCGCGATGCCGAGGCCCGATTCGTCGTCGATCCGGACCACGCCCGCGTTCTCCGGCTGGGCCAGGACCGTGTTGCCGAGGACGTACCGGTCGTACTGGGACGTCACCCACGTCTTGCCCGCCAGGTTCGGCGACCCGGCGAGCCACAGGACGGTCCGGCGCAGCTCGTCGCCCGTGGACGGGCGCGTCAGCCGTCCCGGCGTGTCCGACTGCAGGGCGCCCAGGTCGTGCGGCGGCTCCAGCGGACGCCGGTAGACCGGGCCCTCGTCGGCGGCGGTGCCCGGCGGGATGTCGACGATCGTCTCGCCCTGCCAGCGCATCACGAGGCGGCCCGTGTCGGTGACCGTGCCGATCACCGTCGCGGGGATCTCCCAGCGGGCGCAGATCTCCATGAACCGGTCGACGTTCTCCGGCGTGACGACCGCCATCATGCGCTCCTGAGACTCGCTCATGAGGATCTCCTCAGGGCGCAGCGTCTCGTCGCGGAGCGGGACGGCGTCGAGCTCGACGTCCATGCCGCCGGTGCCGGCGGCCGCCAGCTCCGTCGTCGCGCACGACACCCCGGCGGCGCCGAGGTCCTGCACGCCGACCACGAGGTCCTCGCGGAACAGCTCCAGGCAGCACTCGATCAGGAGCTTCTCCATGAACGGGTCGCCGACCTGCACGGACGGGCGCTTCTGCTGCGACTCGTCGTCGAACGTCGCCGACGCCAGGACGGACGCGCCGCCGATGCCGTCCGGGCCCGTGCCGGCCCCGAACAGGATCACCTTGTTGCCCGGGCCGGGCGCCACCGCGCGCTGGATGTCGTCGTGCTTCATCACGCCGACGCACAGCGCGTTGACCAGCGGGTTCTGGGCGTAGCACGCGTCGAAGACGGTCTCCCCGCCGATGTTCGGCAGGCCCAGCGAGTTGCCGTAGCCGCCGACGCCCGCGACCACGCCGGGCAGCACCCGCTGCGTGTCGGGCGCGTCCGCCGGGCCGAACCGCAGCGAGTCCATCACCGCGATCGGGCGGGCGCCCATCGACATGATGTCGCGCACGATCCCGCCGACGCCCGTCGCGGCGCCCTGGTAGGGCTCCACGTAGGACGGGTGGTTGTGCGACTCGACCTTGAACGTGACCGCCCAGCCCTTGCCGACGTCCACGACGCCCGCGTTCTCGCCCATCCCGACGAGGAGCGCGTCCGTCTGCGGCGCCTTGTCGCCGAACTGGCGCAGGTGCACCTTCGAGCTCTTGTAGGAGCAGTGCTCGCTCCACATGACCGAGTAGATCGCCAGCTCGGCGGACGTGGGACGGCGGCCGAGGATCTCGCGGACCCGCCGGTACTCGTCGTCCTTCATGCCCAGCTCGGCGTACGGCTGCGGCCGGTCGGGCGTCGCCGCCGCGACCGCGACCGTGTCCGTCCCCTGCGGGACCTCCGGCCGCGGACCGGGGCCGGGCTCCGGGCCCTGCTCGGCGGCCGGGAACGGCCCGCCGCCCTCGCCCGGGGCGTGCGGCTGCTCCGCGGCGACCGCGTCCTGCGGGCCCGTGCCGCCGCCGAGCGCCGGGAAGGCGCCGCCGTCCGGGTCCACGGACGCCTGCGGGCCCGTGCCGGTCCCGATCGCGGGGAACGATCCCGTGGTCGGGTTGGCCGGGTACCCGTGGGCCTCCTCGGCGTCCTCGTGGCCTCCGTCACCGGACGTCCCGGCGCCGCGGCCCATGACCACGCCCTGCAGGCCCGTCCCCGGGGGGAACTCCACGTGCGGGACGCCGTCGCCGGACGGCGAGGCCCCGGTGCCCATCGCGAACAGCGCGTCGGCGCCCGAGTACTGCTGCTCCGGCGCCCCTCCCACGGCGGCCTGCGGCCCGGTGCCCGGACCGACCGCCGGGAAGCCACCGGTGCCGGGACCGACCGGGGGCTGCGGACCCGTACCCGGGCCGCCCACCGCCGGGAAACCGCCTGTGCCCGGACCGACCGGAGGCTGCGGGCCCGTGCCCGGGCCGTGCTCGCCGGACGGGCCGGGGCCCTGCCCGACGGCCGCCTGCGGGCCCGTGCCGGGGCCGCCGACGGCCGGGAAACCGCCCGTGCCGGGACCGACCGGGGGCTGCGGGCCCGTGCCCGGGCCGCCCACCGCCGGGAAACCGCCTGTGCCCGGACCGACCGGAGGCTGCGGACCCGTGCCCGGGCCGTGCTCGCCGGACGGGCCGGGGCCCTGCCCGACGGCCGCCTGCGGGCCCGTGCCGGGGCCGCCGACGGCCGGGAAGCCGCCCGTGCCGGGGCCGACCGCCGGGAAACCGCCCGTACCCGGACCGACCGGGGGCTGCGGGCCCGTGCCCGGACCGTGCTCACCGGGGGCCGGGCCCACGGCGGGCTGCGGGCCGGTGCCGGGGCCGACCGCCGGGAAGCCGCCGGTGTTGGGGGCCACGCGGGGAAGCGGGCCGGTGCCGAGGGCGGGGAAGCCGCCCGTCCGGCTGCTCACCGGGGCGCCGTTCGGGTCGGGCATCGTGACGGTCGGGTCCGCGTCGGGGACGGCGCCCGACTGCTCTTCGGCGAGCGCGCGCGCGAACTCGCCGGCGGCCGGGTCGGCGCCCTGGGCGGGCGCGGGGCCCTGGACGGGCGCGGGGCCGGACGGCTCGGCGGCTGCGGGCGCCGGTGGTTCGGCGGGGGCCTGCGCGGCGTCGTCGTCCTCTTCGAGGATCGCGGCGAACCCCTGGGTGACCGATGGGTCGACCGGCTGCAGTTCGGGGTCGTCGGCGTCGGAGCTCAGCTCGGCGAGCCACTCGAGGGAGGGCTCGTCGGAGTTGTCCCGGGCCTTGCGCTCGGGGACGTCGTGCCGTTGCTCGCTCATGCGTTGACCAGTCTCTTGACGATCGAGGTGAAGAAACCGAGCCCGTCGGTGGACGGGCCGGTCAGGGACTCCACGGCGTGTTCGGGGTGCGGCATGAGCCCCACCACGTTGCCGGCCTCGTTGGTGATCCCGGCGATGTCGTCGAGGGAGCCGTTGGGGTTCAGGTCGACGTACCGGGCGACGATGCGGCCGGATTCGGCCAGCTCGTTCAGGGTCTCCCGGTCGGCGGTGTACCGCCCGTCGGCGTTCTTGATCGGGATGACGAGTTCCTGGCCCTCGCGGTACTCGCTCGTCCAGACGGTCCCGGCGTTCTCGACGCGGAGCCGCTGGTCGCGGCACACGAAGTGCAGGCCCGCGTTGGGCAGCAGCGCGCCGGGCAGCAGGTGCGACTCGCACAGCACCTGGAAGCCGTTGCAGATGCCGAGCACGGGCAGGCCCGCGTTCGCCGCCGCGACCACTTCGGTCATCAGCGGCGCGAAGCGGGCGATCGCCCCGGCCCGCAGGTAGTCCCCGTAGGAGAACCCTCCGGGCAGCACGACGGCGTCCACGCCCCGAAGGTCGTGGTCGCCGTGCCACAGGGCGACCGGCTCGGCTCCCGCGAGCCGGACCGCTCGTGCCGCGTCTTTGTCGTCAAGGGAACCTGGGAAGGTGATGACCCCAACCCGGGCAGCGTCCATCTGTTCTGTTCCTCCGAAATGAGGTGCGGCCGCGGACGGTCGGGTGGTCCTCGTCGATCACCGCTGCGTCGAACTCCGCTGCGCGTCGCATATCCCCCCGCGCGCGTACCAATCTACCCGGCACTCGTCATGAGCCGGTCGTCCGGGCGGCGGACCAGTGCCCCGTCTCGCCAGGTCAGCCGCTTCCGCAGGTGGACGACGGTGCCCCGGTCGGGCGCGTGGTCGATGTCGAGGTCGTCCACCAGTGCGCGCATGATTTTAAGCCCGCGCCCGGATTCGCTCAAAACCCCCCGTTCGGCGGGGGCCGGGCGCGGCCCGCGGCCCCGGTCGGCGATCTCCAGTTCGCAGACGGTCTCGTCGACCCGCCCGGCGACCCGGTAGTCACCGGACGCGCGGGCGTGCTCGAGCACGTTCGTGCACGCCTCGGAGGCGGCGACGAGGACGTCGTCGACGCAGTCCTCGGTGGCGCCCAGGCCGCGCAGCGCGTCCCCGATCAGCCGCCGTATCAGCGGGACGGTCGGCGCCTCGCGGGGCAGCGCGAAGGTGAACGTCACATCCACCGTGACACCTCTGTCGTGCCCCGGCTCGCTCGGACGTCCCCCGTCCCCGGAGCGTGTTCGAAGACTCGGCCGCAGGTAAGTCTCCCCCGGCGGAAACTCGCGTAATCGCCACACTGGCGGGTCTTTCCGTGAATCCTCGGTGACGTGGTCAACGGTTCACAGAATGTGGAACGTGCCGGAACCGCGGATCACCGGATCCACATTTCCGCCATTCCGGTTCAGAGCACCCGGACTTCGAAGTTCTCGATCACCGGGTTCGCCAGCAGCGTCTCCGCGATCTTGTGGACCCGCTCCAGCGCGGCCTCGTCGGCCTCGCCCTCGAGCTCGACCTCGAACCGCTTGCCCTGGCGGACCGCGACGACGCCCTCGAATCCGAGCTGCGGCAGCTTCCGGGCGATCGCCTGCCCCTGCGGGTCGAGGATCTCCGGCTTGAGCATGACGTCGACGACGACACGCGCCACGACCGCCCCCTCACTGATCTGCGATTTTCCTGACGACCTGAAGCGTACGGCACCATTGCAGGACACAGCCCACCGTCCCCCCGGACCACCGGAGCCGATTCATGAACATCGAGGACCTGTCGCCGTCCGAACGCCGCCTGTGGGAGGCGTTCCCGAAGGGCGAGCTCGTCGACCTGTCCTCCGGGGACCCCGCGCTGGACGACCCGGGCCAGGCGGGCCGCTGGGGTCACGACCGGCTGATCCGGGCCGAGGTCCTGGTCGCGCTGCTGGCCGGGGCCGTCGAGCCCGAACCCGGCCACGTCGCGGCGGTCCGGCTCAGCGGCGCCCGCGTCTTCGGGTCGCTGAACCTCGGGCACGCGGCCGTCGAGGTCCCGCTCGCGCTGACCGGCTGCGCGTTCGACGAGGCGCCGCACCTGTACTGGGCGAGCATGAACAGCGTGCACCTGATGCGCTGCCGGCTGCCCGGGCTGGTGGCGTCCGGCACGCGCGTCGACGGGCACCTGTGGCTGGAGGGCAGCCACATCTACGGCGGCCTGTGGCTGGACGGCGCGAACGTGACCGGCATCCTGAACATGTCGGGCGTCCAGCTCGCGAACCCGGACGGCGACGCGCTGCTGGCCGACCGGCTGACGGTCGAGGCGAACGTGTACTGCGACCAGGGTTTCACCGCCACCGGCGAGGTGCGGCTGCCGGGCGCGCGCATCGGCGGGCAGCTGATCTTCCGGAAGGCGCGGCTGCACAACCCGGGCGGCGCGGCGCTGACCGCGAGCCGCCTGGACGTCGCCGCGAACGTGTTCTGCGACGGCGGGTTCACCGCCGAGGGCGAGGTGCGGCTGCGCGGCGCCCGCGTCGGCGGCTACCTGTCGTTCGTCGGCGCGCGCCTGGCCAACCAGGGACGGACGGCGCTGAACTGCGACGACCTGGGCGTGGAGAACGACGTGTACTGCTCGGACGGTTTCGTCGCCGAGGGCGCGGTGTCGTTCGCCGGGGCGCGGGTCACCGGGCAGCTCAGCCTGAGCGAGGCGCGGCTGGTCAACCCGGACGGGACGGCGCTCAGCCTGCAGCGCGTGCAGGCGGAGGAGGTGCTGCTGCGTCCCGCGGAGCCGATCCGGGGCGTCGTGGACCTGTCGTACGCGCGCATCAACCTGCTGCGGGACGCGGCGGACACGTGGGCGGAGCGGCTCCAGTTGGACGGGTTGCAGTACGAGACGCTCGACCCGCCGATGACCGCGAAGGAGCGCCTCGGCTGGCTGCGCCGCGACACCGACGGGTACGCGCCGCAGCCGTACGAGCGGCTCGCGCAGACGTACCGCTCGCTGGGCCTGGACGCGGACGGACGGTCGGTGCTGCTCGCGAAGGCGCGGGACCGCCGGAAGACGCAGGGGATCCTCCGGAAGACCATCGGCTGGATGCAGGACGGGCTCGTGGGTTACGGGTACCGCCCGTTCCGGGCCGCGACCTGGCTGATCGGGCTGCTGGCTTTCGGGACGATCGTGTTCTCCATCCACCGGCCGGACGTCCTGAACAGCGACGACAAACCGCACTTCAACGCTTTCTTCTACACGCTCGACCTGATCCTCCCGATCGGCACTCTCGGCCAGGAGGGGCTTTTCGCCCCCAAGGGCGTCTACCAGTGGATCGCGAACTTCATCGTCGCGGCCGGACTCGTCCTCGGCCTGACGGTCGCCGCCGGGGTCACCCGCGTCCTCTCCCGGGAGTGACCGGCTCCGGACCGTGACCGGGCGGCGACGGACGGCCGGGGAGGCGCGGCGCGCGGGGATGATCGTCCGCCGGCCGGGTAGAACGCCGGCAGGCGGGACTTGCGGAGCACGGTGTGATGTCTGCCACGATGGCATCAGCGGCCTTTGTTCCTTACCGGGGTAAAAGGTCACTGACCCCGGCCGGCGTGCGGCGATCCCGCGTTCCGGCCCCGACCGAGGAGTGTCATCGATGACGATCGACTCCGTGCGAGGCGCGCCGGCCACCGCCGCGACCGCCGAGCCAGAGCCCGTCCAGCTGCTCACCCCCGAGGGCGAGCGCGTCGAGCATCCCGACTATCCCCTCGAGCTGTCCGCGGACGAGGTCCGGGCGCTCTACCGCGACCTGGTGATCACCCGGCGCATCGACCGGGAGGCCGTGGCGCTGACCCGGCAGGGCGAGCTGGGCCTGTGGGCGTCACTGCTCGGGCAGGAGGCGGCGCAGATCGGCTCCGGCCGGGCGCTCACCGACAACGACATGGTGTTCCCGACGTACCGGGAGCACGGCGTCGCGTGGTGCCGCGACGTGAACCCGCTGAACCTGCTGGGCCTGTTCCGGGGCGTCAACCACGGCGGCTGGGACCCGGATGAGCACGGCTTCCACCTGTACACGGTCGTGATCGGCGCCCAGACGCTGCACGCGACCGGGTACGCGATGGGCATCCAGCGGGACGGCGTCCTCGGCTCGCCGTCGGCGGGCGCGACGATCGCCTACTTCGGCGACGGCGCGACCTCGCAGGGGGACGTGAACGAGGCGTTCGTGTTCGCGTCGGTGTTCAACGCCCCGATCGTGTTCTTCTGCCAGAACAACCAGTGGGCCATCTCGGAGCCGCTGGAGAAGCAGTCGCGCATCCCCCTCTACAAGCGCGCGCAGGGCTACGGGTTCCCGGGCGTCCGGGTGGACGGCAACGACGTGTTCGCGTGCCTCGCCGTCACCCGCAAGGCGCTGGAGGCGGCCCGCACCGGGCAGGGCCCGATGCTCATCGAGGCGTTCACGTACCGGATGGGCGCGCACACGACGACGGACGACCCGACCCGCTACCGGATGAAGGCGGAAGAGGAGTCCTGGAAGCTCAAGGACCCGATCGAGCGCGTCAAGGCGTACCTGACCCGCGGCGACCTCGCGGACGCCGCGTTCTTCGACGGGGTCGAGGACGAGGCGAAGGGGATCGCCGCCGACCTGCGCAAGGGCTGCCTCGCCATGCCGGACCCGCAGCCGCTGTCGATGTTCGAGCACGTGTACGCCGAGCCCCACCCGCTGATGACCGAGGAGCAGGAGCAGTTCGCCGCCTACCTGGCGTCGTTCGAGGAAGAGGTCGCGTCATGACCGCGGAGACCCTGACGCTGGGCAAGGCCGTCAACACCGGCCTGCGCAAGGCCATGGAGAACGACCCGAAGGTCCTCATCATGGGCGAGGACGTCGGGAAGCTCGGCGGCGTGTTCCGCATCACGGACGGGCTGCAGAAGGACTTCGGCGAGGAGCGGGTCATCGACACCCCGCTCGCCGAGTCGGGCATCGTCGGCACCGCGATCGGTCTCGCCCTGCGCGGCTACCGGCCGGTCGTGGAGATCCAGTTCGACGGGTTCGTGTTCCCGGCCGCCGACCAGATCATCACGCAGCTCGCGAAGATGCGGATGCGCTCGCTCGGCGCGCTCGAACTGCCCGTCGTGATCCGGATCCCGTGCGGCGGCGGCATCGGCGCGGTCGAGCACCACTCGGAGTCGCCGGAGGCGTACTTCACGCACACCGCGGGGCTCCGCGTGGTCGCGTGCTCGAACCCGGTGGACGCGTTCACGATGATCCAGCAGTCGATCGCGTCCCCGGACCCGGTGATCTTCTTCGAGCCGAAGCGCCGGTACTGGGACAAGGCCGAGGTCGACGTCGACATCGACGCCTCCGGCTGGGCGGCGCTCGACGCGGCTCGGGTCGTCCGTCCGGGCGAGCACGTGACGCTGCTGGCGTACGGCCCGTCGGTCAAGACGTGCCTGGAGGCGGCGGCCGCCGCGGCGGAGGAGGGCCGGTCCCTGGAGGTGATCGACCTGCGCTCGCTGAACCCCCTCGACATGGACACCGTCGCGGAGTCGGTGAACCGGACGGGACGCTGCGTCGTCGTCCACGAGGCGCCGGTGTTCAGCGGCTACGGCGCCGAGCTGGCCGCGCGCGTCACCGAGCGCTGCTTCTACCGGCTGGAGTCGCCGGTGCTGCGGGTGGGCGGGTTCTCCACGCCCTACCCGCCGTCCCGTCTCGAGGACCATTACCTGCCCGACCTCGACCGCATCCTCGACGCGGTCGACCGGACCTTCGCGTGGTGACGCCGGTGACCGAGCCGAACCTGTTCAAGCTGCCGGACGTGGGCGAGGGCCTCACCGAGGCCGAGATCGTCAAGTGGCACGTCCAGCCGGGCGACACCGTCGAGATCAACCAGACGATCGTCGAGATCGAGACGGCCAAGGCCATCGTGGAGCTGCCGTGCCCGTTCGAGGGCGTGGTGGCCGAGCTGCTGGTCTCCGAGGGCGAGACCGTGGACGTCGGCACGCCGATCATCGCGGTCGGCGGGGCGGACGGCGCCGTGGCGACCCCGGTGTCGGAGCCGCCCGCGCAGGCGGCGGCGCTCGCGGAGTCCGACGCCGTCCCGACGCCGGACGAGCCGGGCATGACGTCCCCCGACAAGCCGAAGCGCACGCCCGTCCTCGTGGGGTACGGGGTGAAGGAGGGCTCGACCCGCCGCCGCCCCCGCAAGACGAACGGCGCCGCGCCTCCCCCGCCGCCCGCCGCGGCCCCCGCCCCGGCCCCGGCGGCGCCCGCTCGTCCACAGCCTGTGGACAACGGCGGGCTTCCGCTCGCGAAGCCGCCGGTGCGCAAGCTCGCCAAGGACCTCGGCGTCGACCTGGCGACGATCACCGGTACGGGCCCGAACGGCTCGATCACGCGGGACGACGTCCGCGCGGCCACCTCGGCGCCCGCGCCCCAGGCCGCCCCCGCGCCCCGCGCCGCCGCGGGCCCGCGCGAGGAGCGGGTCCCGGTGAAGGGCGTCCGCAAGGCGACGGCCGCCGCCATGACCGGCTCCGCGTTCACGGCCCCGCACGTGACCGAGTTCCTCCAGGTGGACGTCACGCGCACCATGGAGGCGGTCAAGCGCATCCGGGAGCTGCCGGAGTTCGCGGACGTCAAGGTGTCGCCGCTGCTGCTGGTGGCGCGCGCGCTGCTCACGGCCGTGGCGCGGCACCCGATGGTGAACGCGACGTGGGAGGACGGCCCGTCCGGCGCGGAGATCGTCGTCAAGCGCTACGTGAACCTCGGCATCGCGGCCGCGACCGACCGCGGCCTCATCGTGCCGAAGATCAAGGACGCGCAGGACCTCGACCTGCCCGGCCTCGCGCGCGCGCTGAACGACCTCGCCGCGAAAGCCCGTGCGGGCAAGGCGTCCCCCGCGGACCTGTCGGACGGGACGATCACGATCACCAACGTCGGCGTGTTCGGCGTCGACGCCGGCACCCCGATCATCACGCCCGGGGAGGCGGCGATCCTCGCGTTCGGCCAGGTCCGCGACATGCCGTGGGTGCACGAAGGCGAGCTGGCGATCCGCAAGGTGACCACGCTGGCCCTCTCGTTCGACCACCGCATGGTCGACGGCGAACTGGGCTCCCGCGTCCTCCGCGACGTCGGCGACATGCTGGAGGACCCCCTCCGCATGCTCGCCTGGAGCTAGAGCGGGGATCCGGCCGGGGAGCGGGCTCCCCGGCCGGTCCCCCAGGGCCACGACGGCCCCGGCGACTGGACGGACCGCCACCGGTCAGGCACCGGCGGCACTCGCCTCCGAGCGGCGCGGTGACTCCGCGGCCACCGCGCCGCCCTCAGCGGACGGCGTCGCGTGCCGCGGGCGGACGTTGTGGCGGCCGATGGGGAGCATCAGGGGGCGGCCGGAGACGGGGTCCTCGATGATGCGGCTCTCGAGGTCGAAGACGGTGCGGACGACGTCCTCGGTGAGGACCTCGGCGGGGGTGCCGGACGCGTGGACGCGGCCGTCGGCGAGGGCGATCAGGTGGTCGGCGTAGCGGGCGGCGAGGTTCAGGTCGTGCAGGACCATCACGATCGTCGTGCCGCGGGCGCCGTTCAGGTCGGTGAGCAGGTCGAGGACGTCGATCTGGTGGCTGGGGTCGAGGAAGGTGGTGGGCTCGTCGAGCAGGAGCAGGTCGGTCTGCTGGGCGAGGGCCATCGCGATCCAGACGCGCTGCCGCTGGCCGCCGGAGAGCTCGTCGACGGCGCGGTCGGCGAGGCCGGTGGTGCGGGTGGCGTCGAGGGCCGAGGCGACGGCGGCGTCGTCCTTCGCGTTCCACCGCGCGAAGACGCCCTGGTGGGGGTGGCGGCCGCGGGAGACGAGGTCGAGGACGGTGATGCCCTCGGGCGCGATCGGCGACTGCGGCAGGAGGCCGAGGGTGCGGGCGAGTTCCTTCGCGGGCATCCGGTGCACCTCGCGGCCGTCCAGGACGACCCGTCCGGTGCGGGGCGCGAGCAGGCGGGAGAGGGAGCGGAGGAGGGTCGACTTGCCGCAGGCGTTCGCGCCGACGATGACCGTGATCTCGCCGGGCGGCACCGTCAGGTCGAGGGACTCCACGACGACGCGGTCGCCGTAGCCGAGGGCGAGGTCCTCGGCGGCGAGGGTGTGGGACGTGGTCACAGCGAGCCTCCGGCACGGTGGGTGCGGACGATCAGGTAGACGAGGTAGGGCGCGCCGAGCACGCCGGTGACGACGCCGACCGGGTAGCGGGAGTCGAACGCGAACTGGCTGGTGAAGTCGGCGACGAGGACCAGCAGGGCGCCGACGAGCCCGGCGGGCGCGAGCAGGGAACCGCCCGTCCCGATCAGCCGGGCCGCGATGGGGCCGGCGAGGAACGCCACGAACGCGATCGGCCCCGCGGCGGCGGTGGCGAACGCGATCAGGCCGACGGCGGCGACGATCACCGCGACGCGGGTGCGTTCGACGCGGACGCCGAGGGCGGACGCGGTGTCGTCGCCGAGCCGCAGCGTCGCCAGGTCGCGCGCCAGGAGCAGCAGGACGGGGGTGAGGACGAGCAGCGCGCCGAGGGTCGGCAGCACCTCCGCCCAGGTCGTGCCGTTGAGGCTGCCGGTCAGCCAGCGGGCGGCCTCCTGCATGTCCCACTCCCCGGCCCGGGACAGGACATAGAAGGTGACGCTGTCGCCGATCGCGGCGATCCCGATCCCGATCAGGATGAGCCGCATGCCGACGACGCCGTCCCGGAAGGCCAGGACGTACATCAGCAGGGCGACGGCGAGGGACGCGACGATCGCGAAGACCGACACCTGGGTGCCGCCGAGGCCGAACACGACGATCGCGACGGCCGCGGCCGCGCTCGCGCCCGAGCTGATGCCGATGATGTCGGGGCTCGCGAGGGGGTTGCGGAGCATCGTCTGGAACGTGACGCCGCCCAGCCCGAACGCGGCCCCGGCGGCGACCGCGAGGACGGCCCGGGGCAGCCGCAGCCGCCCGACCGTGAAGGACGCGCCGGGCACCTGCTCGCCGAGGACGACGCGGAGCACGTCGCCGGGCGGGTAGAACGACTGCCCGACCATCAGGGAGACGGCGAACCCGGCGGCGACGAGCGCGGCGAGCGTCCCGATGATGAGGCGGCGCCGGGCGGCGCGCCTGCGGCGGCCGCGGGCGACGGCCTGGACGGCGGACGGCCGGGCGGCGGCGAGGGCCGGGGGGCTCACAGCTCACGCACCTTCTGACGGCGGACGATGTGGATGAAGAACGGCGCGCCGATGATCGCCGTGACGATGCCGACCTCGACCTCCTGCGGCCGGGCGAGCACGCGCCCGACGACGTCGGAGAACGTGAGCAGCGCCGCGCCGGCGAGGACCGTGGACGGCAGCAGCCAGCGGTGGTCGACGCCGACGAGCAGCCGGCAGGCGTGCGGGACGAGCAGCCCGACGAAGGCGATCGGCCCGGCGACGGCGGTCGACGCGCCGCACAGCACGACGGCCCCGAGGGCCGCCGTCGCGCGGACGACGGCGACGCGCTCGCCGAGCCCGGCCGCGACGTCGTCGCCGAGCGCGAGCGAGTTCAGGCCCCGCGCGGACAGCAGGCAGATCGCGAATCCGGCGGCGAGGAACGGCAGGACCTGCCCGATCCGTTCGTAGGATCCGCCGCCGACCCCGCCGACCTGCCAGAGCCGGAAGCCCCCGGCGATGTCGTTGCGGGGCAGGACGACCGCGCTGACCAGGGACGCGAACGCCGCGGACGTCGCGGCGCCCGCGAGCGCGACCTTGAGCGGGGTGGCGCCGCCGCGCCCGAGGGACCCGACGGTGTAGACGAACACGGCGGAGACGGCGGCGCCGCCCATCGCGACCCAGATGTAGGCGGTCGGCGAGGACAGGCCGAGGAACGCGACGCCGCAGACGACGGCGAGCGACGCGCCCATGTTGACGCCGAGGATCCCCGGGTCGGCGAGGGGGTTGCGGGTCACGCCCTGCATGACGGCGCCGGAGAGGGCGAGCGCCGCGCCGATCAGCATCGCGAGGAGGGTGCGCGGGATGCGCTTGGCGACGGCCGCCTCCTCGAGGGTGCCCTGCGCGCCGCCGAGCGCCGCCCAGACGTCCGCCCAGGCGACGTTCCGCGACCCGAGGACGACGGACGCGAGCATGGCGGCGGCCAGGACGGCGACCCCGGCGAGCAGCCACAGCACGCGCACGCGCGCCGGACGCCGCGCGACGGCGGCGTCCGGCACCCGTTCGGTGTCGACCGTTGTCATTTGACCTTGTCGGCCGCTTCGGCGAGGGCCTTGACGTAGTCCTCCAGGACCCAGGAGATCGCGAGCGGGGTCGGGTTGGCGGCGGTGCCGGCCGGGGTGGTGCCGGACATCAGGTACACCGAGCCGCGCTCGATGGCGGGGACCTTCGACAGCAGCGGGTCATCGCTGATCTGCGCGAGCAGCTTGTCGTCGCCGTAGCCGACGATGATGTCGACGTCGTCGAACATGTCGATCCGCTCGGAACTGACGGTCTGGGAGAACTTGTCCGAGCCCTTGGACGCCTCGGCGATGCTGCCGGGGGTCGTCATCCCGAGGTCCTCGAAGAACAGCGTGCGGGTGTCGTGGGTGGTGTAGAAGCCGACCTCGCTGACGTCGTTCGGGTCCATGTGCGTCATGAACATCGCCGACTTGCCCTTGAGCTGCGGGTACTTGGCGACGGCCGCGCCGATGCCGCCCTCGATGTCCTTGATCAGCTTCTCCGCCTCGGCGCCGAGCCCGATCGCCTTGGCGTTGATCCGGATCACCTCGCGCCACGGCGTCGCCCAGGGCGCGTCCGGGTAGGCGACGACGGGGGCGATCTCGCTGAGGGTGTCGTAGTCCTCCTTGGTGAGGCCCGAGTACCCGGCGAGGATCACGTCCGGCTTGGTGTTCGCGACGGCCTCGAAGTCGATGCCGTCGGTCTCGTCGAACAGGACGGGGCGTTCGGCCTCGAGCTCCTTGAGCTTCTCGTCGACCCACGGCAGGACGCCGTCGCCGTCGTCGTCGCCGAAGTTCGCGGCGGCCATGCCGACCGGGACGACGCCGAGGGCCAGCGGCACCTCGTGGTTGGCCCAGTTGACGGTGGCGACGCGTTCCGGCTTCTTCTCGATGGTGGCCTTTCCGAGCGCGTGCTCGATCGTCACGGGGAACGCCCCCGTGCCGCCGCCCGCGCTTTCCCGCCCGGTCTCCGACGAGTCGCCGCAGCCCGCGAGGGTGCCCAGCAGAATGGCCACCGCCGCGAAGACGCGCAGGCCAGGTGGACGTTTCAATCCGCACTCCACGTTCAGGGTCCGCCGCAAGCCCACCGACTTAGGTAAGGCTTGCCTTGGTGCGCACCCTAGGAGAAATGACCGACTTGTCGCAATCACCCATTTGGGACATCCGTTATCGCGATCGGGACATCAACGCGCCCGGAACGCCCCCGGCGTCAGCCCCGTCGTCCGCCGGAACGCCGCGCCGAACGCGCTCACCGAGCGGTAGCCGACCTCCTCGGCCACGACGTCGATCTCCTGGCCGCGGGTGAGCAGGGTCACCGCGTGCCGGGCCCGGACCGCCGCGACCCACCGCGCGAAGCTCGTGCCCGTCTCCGCGTTGAACGCCCGGGTGATCGTGCGGGCGCTCACCCCGAGCCGCGCCGCCCAGTCCGCGAGCGTGCGCCGGTCGCCCGGGTCGTCCAGGACGGCGTCCGCGATCGGGCGCAGCAGGTCGGACGCCGGGATCCGCACGAGCAGCTCGCGGGACGAGGGGACGAGCACGTCCAGCACCATCGCCTCGGTGAGCGCCCGCGACCCGTCGGGCAGGGCCGCGTCCGACAGCCGCTCCAGCAGCAGCCGGAGCAGCGGGGTGATCTCGACGCCGACGGGCACCGGGGAGATCGAGTCCACGGCGCCGAACCCGAAGAGCCCGGCGCGGCACCACGTTCCGGCGGGCGCCGACCCGGAGTGCAGGGTGCCCGCGGGCATCCACAGCCCGAGCGTCGGCGTGATCGTCCACACCCGCGACCCCACGACGGCCGTGGACGCGCCCCGCTCGTTCCACAGCAGCTCGTGGAAGGGGTGCGAGTGCTCGTTCCAGGTGGTGTCCCGGGTGAAGGGCTCGCTCCAGTTCAGGATCGTGAACGGCGCCTCGGCGGCACCGGCCGCGCAGGCCGGCAGGACGCGGGTCTCCTTCCCCGCCGCACGGGCGCCCCTCACGTCACCGGCTCACTGCACGGGTCCACTGCACGGGTTCACTGCACGGGCACGTTGTCCACGTTGCCGAACGGGCCGCCGACGAACGTGACCGTGGAGACGTTCCCGGGCGGGGCCGGGATGTAGGCGAACCCCCGGACGGGCTCTTCCACGGCGGTGCGGAACGCGGCTCCGGCCGAGCCGATGTACGGGGCGGGCCTGCCCGGCTCGGCCTTGCCGACGCGGACGGCCCGGTAGGTGTCGGTGCCGCCGGGGACCTGGATCGCCATCGACGTGAACACGCCGCCCGGGTAGTCGCGGTGCGGGTACGCGGCGTTCGCGGGCGTGTCCCCGGGGCCCTCGTTCACGATGTCGAAGACCGCGACGATGTAGGCGCCGTCCCGGTAGAACGGCTTGACGTCGATCCGCCGCTTCTGCTCGCCGAACCGGGCGTAGCGGCTGGCGACCTTCTCGCCGTCGGACGCGCGGAACGCGGCGGGCGCGGCGGCGGCGCCCCGCCCGTCCGCCGACGCGGTCGTCGAGCCGTCCGCGCCCTCGGTGACCTCGCGGACCTCGTACCGGATCTCGACGCGGCGGTTGCGGGCGCGGGCCTTCTCGTCGTCCTTGCCGCCCTCCTTGGCGATGGGCTCGGCCTCGCCCTTGCCGTGCGCGGAGTACTTGAACGCGCCGCCGAGCCGCTTCTCCAGCTCCGCCATGACGGCCTCGGCGCGCTGCCGCGACAGCTTGAGGTTGTAGTCGTCGCCGCCCTTGCTGTCGGTGTGCCCGTTGAAGGTCAGGGGCCGCTTGTCCGGGTCGGCCTTCGCCTTGATCTCCGCGGCCGCCTCGTCGAGCACCTGCTTCGCGCGGCCGGACAGCTTCGCGGAGTCGAACGCGAACAGGACGTCCGTCCGGAGGTTGACGGTGACGTCGGAGCCGCTGGACGTGACGTCCTTGACCTCGCCCTCGGTGATGTCGTAGAGGAACGCGGGGTTGCCGCCCTCGCCCTGACCGCCGTTCGCCGGAGCACCGCCCCCGCCGGTGACGGGGACGCCCGTGAACTCGCCGGCGGTCCCCGGGGTGACGGCGGTGAGCTTCTGGACGTTCTGCGGGATCGCCGGGTACGTGGCGGTGAGCTGCTGCGGGGCGTTCGGGGCGAACTGCCGCGGCGCCGGCGGCGCGGCCGGCCTGTACAGCTTGCCGCCGACCGGGTCCAGCAGGTCGATCGCGAAGGGGACGCTCTTCGGCGCCCCGTCCACCGACGTCACCGTGTAGCTCAGCACGGACGTGGCGCCCTGCCGCTGGACGCCCTTGATCTGGACGCGCGCGTGCAGTGCGGCGTCGCCGAACCAGCCCTCCTTCACGAGCTCGCCCGGCCGGGCCGCGGGCCCGCTCGCCGGGCCGCCCGGCGCCGCGGTCGGCGGCTCGCTCTCCTCCGCTTCGCCGGAGCCGGAGCACCCGGTCGCGAGCAGCAGCCCGGCGAGGAACACGGCGAGGGGAACGCTCGATGAGGCGCGCATCGGCTCTCCGGTCGGTCGGGAGGGGGGCGGGAGGTCGAGGCTTACGGTAGCGGGCCGGGCACCGGACGCGCAGCGGCCCCCGCTCCGCCGGTGGGGTTCCGGGGGCGGGGGCCGCGTGCCGGCCGCGGGAGGCGGACCCGGTCGAGGTGCGAGGTCGAGGGGGCCTCCCCTGGCGCGTCGGGGATCGGCGCGTCAGCGGACCGCGCGTCAGAAGGCCTCTTCGGGCAGCTCCATGGCGTCCAGCGTGGTGGCCTCGGTGACGGCGCGGTCGGAGGCCAGGCGCGGCAGGACGGTCTGGCAGAAGAACTGCGCGGCGGCGACCTTGCCGGTGTAGAACGCCTTGTCGGAGTCGGAGACGTCCCCGCCGCCGAGGGCGGTCAGCGCGACCTCGGCCTGGCGGCAGAGCAGCCAGCCGACGATCAGGTCGCCGAGCGCGATGAGGAGGCGGCTGGAGTTCAGCCCGACCTTGTAGAGCTCCTTCGGGTTCTCCATGGAGGAGAGCGCCCACCCGATCATCGGGTTGAGGATGCCCTGGACGTCGTCGAGGCCGCGGGCGAGGGCGGCGCGCTCGTTCTTGAGGCGGCCGTTGCCGGCCTCGCTCTCGGTGAACGCCTTGATCTCGCCGGCGAGCACCTTCAGCGCCTCCCCGTTGTCCCGGAGGATCTTCCGGAAGAACAGGTCCTGGCCCTGGATGGCGGTGGTGCCCTCGTACAGGGTGTCGATCTTGGAGTCGCGGATGTACTGCTCGATCGGGTACTCCTGCAGGAAGCCCGACCCGCCGAGGGTCTGCAGCGACTCGGCGCCGAGGAGGGCGTACGCGCGCTCGGACCCGAAGCCCTTCACGATCGGGAGCAGCAGGTCGTTGATCTTCTCGGCCTGCTCGTCCTTGCGGCCCTCGTGCTCGGCGATCTGCACGGCGTCCTGGTAGGACGCGGTGAGCAGCACGAGCGCCCGCATGCCCTCGGCGTACGCCTTCTGCGTGAGGAGGCTGCGCCGGACGTCCGGGTGGTGCGTGATCGTGACGCGCGGGGCCGTCTTGTCGGTCATCTGCGTCATGTCGGCGCCCTGCACGCGCTCCTTGGCGTACTCGAGCGCGTTGAGGTAGCCGGTGGAGAGGGTGGCGATCGCCTTGGTGCCGACCATCATCCGGGCGTACTCGATGACGAGGAACATCTGCTTGATGCCCTCGTGGACGTCGCCGACGAGGTAGCCGACGGCCGGGTGCTTCTCGCCGAAGGTGAGCTCGCAGGTGGTGGAGACCTTGAGGCCCATCTTCTTCTCGACGTTGGTGACGTAGGCGCCGTTGCGCTCGCCCAGCTCACCGGTCTCGAGGTCGACCATGTACTTGGGCACGAGGAACATCGACAGGCCCTTGGTGCCGGGGCCGGCGCCCTCGGGGCGGGCCAGCACCAGGTGGAACACGTTCTCGGACATGTCGTGCTCGGCCGAGGTGATGAACCGCTTGACGCCCTCGATGTGCCAGGTGCCGTCCGGCTGCTGGACGGCCTTGGTGCGGCCCGCGCCGACGTCGGAGCCGGCGTCCGGCTCGGTCAGCACCATCGTGGCGCCCCACTGCCGTTCGAGGGCCAGCTCGGCGAACTTCTTCTGCTCGGGCGTGCCGATCTGCCACAGGATCTGGGCGAAGCCGGGACCGGAGGCGAACATGTACACGGCCGGGTTGGCCCCGAGTACCTGCTCGGCGACGGCCCAGGTCAGCGAGCGGGGAGCGCCGCTGCCGCCGAACTCGGGCAGCAGGTCGAGGCGGTACCACTCGGCGTCCATCCACGCCTGGTAGCTCTTCTTGAAGCTCTCCGGCATGGTGACGGTGCCGGCGGCCGGGTCGAACACGGGCGGGTTGCGGTCGGCGTCCTCGAACGAGTCGGCGAGCGGCCCCTCGGCGAGGCGGTTCACCTCGTCGAGGACGCTGCGCACGGTGTCCTCGTCCAGCTCCGCGTACGGGCCGCTTCCGAGGAGGTCCTGGCGCCTGAACACCTCGAAGAGGTTGAACTCCAGGTCACGGAGGTTGCTCTTGTAGTGCCCCATTCGAGACTCCGTTCGGCTCGGCGGGCTGCCGACGGCCCCGCACTTCGTACTGGTCAGTAACTCGACATCATGCTACCCGCTGGTAACCAGTGAGAACCACCAGGAATCCGGCGTTCGACGGGACGCGGGCCACATGTGCCTTACCATCGGGCCTACAAAGTGACGCAACTCACACGAAAGGCGCAACTCCGTTACCAGGCGGTAGACACAAACGAACATTTCGCAACAAACGGGACTATTCGCCCTCAACAACCTGGTCAACTCAGGGTTGGGCGTTTCAGAATCATGTCTCCCGGCCGACACACGCGTTGCCGGTATACCGCTTTCGGAACGATCCTCGCCGAACCCTTGACAGGAACGGTTCACCTCGCTAGCCCTCCGGCGCCTCTGGGCGCCGTGACCGGATCTGGCAAACGTGAACCAATAGGAGACCCTTTCCCTCTTACTTGAGGTGGCACGGGGTCACAAGGGTCTGCGGGTTCTCCCCCGGAGCCCGGAGGAGAGGAAGGACTGGAATTGTCGTCTGTCACGGGGTGGCTCAACGATGCCTGGGGTTCGATGACGGGGGCGCTCTCCGGCGGCGACTGGAGGGCCTTCATCCCGCTGGGCTTCGCGGGGCTCCTGGTCTGGGGGCTCTGGCTCTACCGGGTGATCCTCTCCCGCATGGACAAGCCGGTCGTGAACAACTTCCGCACGACCGTGTCCGTGGTGGTCCCCTCGTACCGCGAGGACCCCGAGATCATGATGCGCTGCCTGGACAGCTGGCTCGCGCAGAACCCCAGCGAGATCATCATCGTGATCGACGTCGCCGACACCGAGGGGCACCGGCGGCTCGCGCAGGTCACCGACCCGCGCGTCCACGTCCTCGTCTACGAGCACTCGGGCAAGCGGTCGGCGCTCGGCGTCGGCATCCGCGCGGCCCGCGGCGAGATCGTCGTCTTCGCCGACTCCGACACCTGGTGGCAGCCGGGCCTGCTGGACGCCGTCCAGATGCCCTTCGAGGACCCGCAGGTCGGCGGCGTCGGCACCCAGCAGAACGTCTTCCAGCGCGAGACGAGCGTGTGGCGCCGGATCGCCGACTGGCTGGTCAACCTGCGCTACTACGACTACGTCCCGGCGATGGGCTCCAAGGGCGGCGTCGCCTGCCTGTCCGGCCGGACGGCCGCCTACCGCCGCTCGGTCATCCTCCCGGTGGTGGAGAACCTGGAGAACGAGTTCTTCCTCGGCCGCCGCTGCATCGCCGGCGACGACGGGCGGCTCACCTGGCTGACGCTGTCGCAGGGCTACAAGACCGTGCACCAGTCGTCCGCCCGCGCGATCTCCATGTTCCCCGACTCGTTCCGCGCCTTCTTCAAGCAGCGCATCCGGTGGAGCCGCAACTCCTACCGCTGCTACCTCACCGCCCTGTGGAAGGGCTGGCTGTGGAAGACCCCGTTCGTCACCAAGGTCACCGTCCTGCAGATCCTGCTGACCCCCGTGACCATGGGCGTGACGCTCGCCTACCTGATCTTCAGCCGCATCCTGGACAACCTCACCCCGCTCGGCATCTCGCTGGCCATCGGCTGGGTGCTGTTCGGCCGCGGCGTGCGCGGCTGGTCGCACCTCAAGCGGCACCCGAAGGAGATCCTGCTGCTGCCGCTGACCGCCCTCGTGATCATCATGATCTCGCTGCCGATCAAGCTGTACGCGTTCATCACGATGAACAAGCAGGGCTGGCTGACCCGCTCCGCCGACCAGGTCGGCGGCGCCGGGCAGAGCGCCAGCTCGCTGCAGGGAGTGGGCTGAGGTGACCCTTCCCACCCCCCTCGCGCGGACGCCCGTGGCGCGCCCGCCCGGCCCGCTCCGGCGCGGCCCGCGGGCGGCGTCCGCCGGGCTCGCGCTCGTCCTCGGCCTGGTCGG